>JANLZT010000410.1:0-3257 GCA_031366465.1 Betaproteobacteria bacterium
CCAGGCCCCAACCCTGTTGCTGCCGGATGATCGCTACAGCAAAGCCGCCCATCGCTGGAGCGGGCAAGAGGTGGCTGCCGTGGTGCAAGCCTGGGCCAGCGGCCGGCCGCTACTGGTGCGGGGCGAGGCGGGCTGCGGCAAGAGCCAGTTGGCGCGCGCCGTCGCCACCGTGCTGGGGCTGCCCTTGTTCACCGAAGTGATCCACCCACGCTACGAAGCCACCGACCTGCTGTACCGCGAAGACCCGGTCAAGCGCCTGGCACAGGCCCAACTGCTGGCCGCCATCCGCCCGGCCTTGCCGTCAGGGCCAGACCCCCTGGCCTGGTTGACGGCCCAGCTCGACCCTGGCCGGTTTGTCGAGAAAGGGCCGATCTGGCGCGCCATGATCCAGCCGGTGCCGCAAGGCGAAGGCCGGGGCCACCCCGCCTGGCCGCGCGCGGTGGTGCTGATCGACGAGATCGACAAGGCCGATTCGGACATCCCGAACGCGCTGCTGGACGTGCTGGGCAACCGCAGCTTCACGCCGCCGGCCACCGGTGTGGCGGTGAACTGCGGCGACGCGCACCGCCCCTTCATCGTCATCACCACCAATGAGGACCGTGAGCTTCCGCCGGCCTTTGTACGGCGCTGCTCGGTGCTCAACCTGCGGCCCGACGACGGCAGTGAAGCCGCTTTCATCGCCTGGCTGCTGCTGCGCGCCCGCGCTCACCCGGATTTGCTGCCGCTGGACGGCCCGGCCAACAGCGCGATGCAGGGCGCCGCTGCCCAGGTCTGGGCCGACCGCAGCGCCGCCGCCAAGCTGGGCCTGCCCACGGTCGGCCTGGCCGAGTACCTGGATTTGCTCTACAGCCTGCTGCGGTTGTCGGCCGGCGATGGCCAGCGGGCCCTGGCGCTGCTCGGCCCGCTGTCGGCCTATGCGCTGGTCAAGCAGCGCGAGCAAGACCAGGCCCGCCCGCCCGGCAGCGGCCAGCGCCAAGGTGACTGATCGCGCCGCGATGGCCCACCGGCGGCGCGCGGCGGTTGGCCGTGCCGACCTGCTGGAGGCCTTGCAGCAGGGGCCGCTGGACTGGTTTGCGCTGTCCGACGTGGCAGCAGCCGGGCCGCAAGGCGGGCCCGGCTTCCAGTTGACATGGCGCGCGCCAGCGCCGCCCGCCCCGGCGCCAGCGCTGCCCTCGGCGCAGGGCGGCGCCCAGGCCCTGCCCGCTGCTGCGCGCCGCTTGCGGGTGCCCGACATGTGGGCGGTGGTGGCGGTGGACGGCGCGCCCGGGTCGAACCCTGAGCCCCAGCCCGAACCGGCGCTGCCCGAGCTGCACGGCCCCAGCCGGCCCGACACCGCGCAGGCAGCGCAGGCGGCCCGGCAACTCATGACTGATTGCGCCAGCGCAGGCTGGATGGGCTTGCGCGCCGCCTTGCGCCGCCTGTTCAACGCATCGCAAGCCGCCTCGCGTCACTGGCCGGTGGACTGGGATGCTGCCACCCGGCTGCTGGCCCGCAGCCGTCCGCTGGTGCCCCTGCCCAGGCGCCAGCAAGCCCGCTGGCCGGCCAACCTGGTGTTGGCGCTGGACCGCGATGCCGCCAGCTTGACGCCGCTGGTGCCCGACATGGACGCGCTGGCGCTGCGGCTGCGGCGTCTGATCGGCGGGCGTGCGGTGCAGGTGCGGGTGCTGGCGGCCGACCCACGCCTGCCCAGCACCCCCTGGTTTCGGGATCGGCCGCCTGCGGGTGCGCTGCCGGCGCGGCCGGCGCAGGCCTGGCGCCCGCTCCACGGCGGCTGGTTGCTGGTCGTCAGCGACCTGGGCCAGGCCTGGGGCGATGCCGAACGGGCCAGCCGCTTCAGCGCCTGGCTGCGCACCATGGCACATGGCGGCACCCGGCTGGCGGCGCTGTTGCCGCTGCCGGCACAGGCCATGCCCGCAATGCCCAGCTTGCCCGGCAAGCTGCCGGCCTTGGCCTGGGGCCGCAGCGCTGGCCGGCAGGGTGGTTGGTCTGGCCGGCAGCCCGTCCCGCTGCAGGACCTGCTGGCGCTGATGGCCCTGGTCGGCAGCGTGTCAGACATGCTGTTGCGCGCGCTGGCCCGGCTGGTGAGCCCTGGCGCGCAAGTCCGGCCCCTGGTCTGGGCCGCCTGGACCCACCCGGACGTGCAAGCCATCGGCCGCCTGTGCCACATTCGCGACGAGCCGCGCGCCGGCCATGAGCGCCATCTGGCCACCCTGCCCGCCGGCCTGCTGTGGGCCGCCCACCAGTTGCGCCAATGCCTGCAGGCGCCCTTGCCCTGGGCCGACGAACACCTGGCCGTGCTGCGGGCCGGCACGCTGGCGCCGGGATTGGAAGCGAGCCTGGCGCCGGCCCATCGCGCGGCGCTGCACTACCTGCGCCACGGCCTGCCCGCCGCGCTGGACCAGGCCGCGGCAGGTGATCGCGGCGCGCTGGCCCGCCAGGCTGCGATGGTGGTGGCGTTGGCGCATCCGCAGGTGCAGGCCAGCTATGCCAATGACTTCCGCCAGTTGCAGTCGCTGGCCTTCCGCGACGCCGTGCAGCGTGGTGAAGCCGTGCCCACCTTCGATGCGCTGGGGCCGGTGCTGCCGCCCCAAGCGGCAGGGGCCGGGGGCCGCCAACCCGGCCCGGTCTGGCATCTGGTGCAGCAAGGCCAGCGTTTGCGGCTGTCGATGCCGGTGCCCCGCCATGCCCACGCCGTGCTGCACCCGCGGCTGGGGCCGGCGCCCTTGCAGGACGGCGTGACCCTGTTGCAGGGTGATCGGTCGCGCTGGCTGCCGGTCACGATGCCGGCGATGGACTTGCTGGATCTGGCCACGGCCGACTCGCCCTTGCAGATCCGCCTGGGCGCGCAGCGGGTGCGTCTGCAGCGGGTGGTGCGGCCGTCGTGGGCACTGGCCTGGCAACGTTCGGCCCAGGGCCTGCTGGCGGGGTTCGTGTCGCCTTGGGGCAGCCCCGAATGGCTGCCCTGGCCCATGCCAGACGGCAGCTTGCAGCAGGCGGCAGCCAGCCAGCCCGACCGCCGGCTGGCTTTTGCTGGCGACGCGCTGGGCTTGTTTCTGGACCTGCAACTGCCCAAGGCTACCCAGCGCTTGCGCTACCTCGAACCCGGCACCTTCCAGATGGGCTCCCCGCCCGATGAGCCCGGCCGTGACAGCGACGAAGGCCCGCAGCACCTCGTCACCATCAGCCAGGGCTTCTGGCTGTCCGACACCCCCTGCACCCAGGCCCTGTGGCTGGCGGTGATGGGGGGCGACAACCCC
>JANLZT010000428.1:0-10559 GCA_031366465.1 Betaproteobacteria bacterium
GGCCGGCACCGACCTGCCCGGTTCGGCCGCCCTTGTCGAAAAATCTGACAGTTGTCTGACGCAAAGCGGTGCCGGTCGCTTGATCGGCCGGCCTGGCCTGGCAAGACCGCCAAAACCCATGTCGCTACGCTGGCGCGTTACCGGCGCGGCGGCGGCCTGACCCGGTTGCCGGCGATCAAGCGCTGGCAACTGCGCACGCTCAAATCAAGGCCCAGGGCCTCCTGTAGCTGAGGCTCGACACGATCACCTTCGAAGGCACGGTAGCGCAGGTAGCTGCACGCTGCGGTCGCGGTGACGCCGCCGCTGGCGACGCTCACCCGCTCGACAGCACGCAACCTGCAGTGGCGCAAAGCTGGAATATGTCAGCCGCTTATGGCCAAGCGGCAGCAGGCAGACGCTCAGACGCCGGTGGGTCTGGCTGCAACCCAGCTGAACCCCAGCACGGCATTGGCCAGCAACCCCGGCAAGCCATCATGGCGCCCCCCTTGCAACACGGCCTGCACCGGGCGGCCGGCCAGCCGGGCGGCGATGCTTTCGGCTTCGGCTGCGGCGGCCAGCGGCGCCGGGCTGGTCAGCACCACCGCCAGCGTGCCGCTGCGCGGCGACAGCAGCCGCACCAGCTTGTGCACTGCAGCGATCAACTGATCGCCGGCCAGGCCCAGCAACAACACCAGGTCATAGGGCTGTTGGGCCCCTGCGGCGTAGACCTTGGACGCATCGGCCAAGTCCTGCGGGGTGATGTCCAGCACCGTGCCTTCGGTGCCGGCGCCCATGTACAAGGCCAACGTGCGGCCGGCGGCCTCGAACTCGTCTGCACTGAAGGCCAGCGCCGCCGGGCTGGTCTGCAGCCGCACGATCAAGAAACGGCTGCCAGGGTGGCGGTGCGGGGCCAACAGCGCGTCCAGCGCGTCCACCACGCCGCGCCGGGGCGAGACCTGTTGCCCCAAGCTGCTGCCCTGCTGGAAGCACAGCAGCTCCAGCACGCCCAGCGGACGCTGGTAGCGCGCGTCGCTGCCGCGCTCATGCGCCAGCGCATGGGCCTTGGGGTCGGCCAGCGCTGCGGGCTGGTCGCGATGGGCCCAGGCATAGCGCTGGGGGTCAAAACTGGCGCGCAGCCGGCTGGGTGCGAGTGAGCCCTGCCAGCGGATGAAGGGGTTGTCGCGGGTGATGCCGGGCAGGTAGTCCACCTCGGCACCGGCTTGCCGCAGGGCGAAGTCAAAGCTCAGCTGGTCGCGCTTGGCAAAGGCCAGGATGTTCTCCCACCAGATGCGGCCAAACTGCTGCACCGTCGGGTGGTGGTGGCTGCGCAGCAGCACGGTGGCGGTCGTCAGCGGGCTGATCTCGGCCAGCGGCATGCGGCCGGCATAAAAACCGAGCTGGCCGCAGATGGTGGCGCTGTCCTCGTAGCCCAGCGAGGCGATCGCAAACGCCTCCTGGTCGAGATGGGTGTGGCGCGCATGGCGGAAGGCGCGGAACAGATAGGGCTGGTCGGTGGCCAGGTCGCTGGCCTGCGGCAGGCGCTTGAAGCTGACGGTGTTGTCGATGTAGAGGCTGTAGTCGGCATCCGCAAAGTACTCGTGCGGCAGCGCCTTGGGGCGGCGCGAGAGCTTCTCGGCCGGCAAATGGCGGGTGGCCAGCCGCACAAATCTCCAAACTGGTGAAGTGAGCGACGCATCGTCGGTGATGCAGACAAAATCCAGATCCAGGTCGGTGCTGGCACCCGGCGGCAGGATGTCCAAGGGGTTGTTCAGCGGCTCCTTGGGGCCGACCAGCGCGGTGTAGACCACCAAGCGCTGGCGCTTGGGCGCGCCGTCGGCGCCGGCAAACTCATCACTCATGCCAGCTCCACCTCAGACCAGCCAAAGCGCAAACAGCCTTTGGGTTTGGGCAGGCCCAGCGCGGCCTTGAAGTTGGCCAGCGCCTGGTTGTGGGTGGTGTCGCGGTCCAGGTTGTTGGTGCGCCAGCCCATCTGCTCGAACACCATGTCGGGCAGCAGCACCTCCTTGCCCACATGCTTGCGCCACAGGTTGCGGAACAGCACGTCCTCAAAGCCATAGTGACCGGCAAAGTCTTCGTCGTAGCCACCGGCCCGAAAGTAGCCCCAGCGCGAGATCAAGAAGCTGTTGATGTGCGGCGCCACCGCCACGCCGTCGTGCTGGCGCGCAAACACATGCAGGCGGCTGCGGTCCAGCGCTGCAGTGGCCAGCATCATGCGGTGGATGTTGGTCTCGCTGGTGACGTTGTCGACATCAAAGAACAGCAGCCAGTCCGACCGCGCCTGCATCGCCGCCAGGTTGCGGCAGCCGGGCATGTTCCAGGCGATGTCGTCCTCCACCCGCAACAGGCGCAGGTTCAGGCCCCGGCGGTCCACCGTGATCGGTGGGTCAGAGTGGTCATCGACCACCAAAAACTCCAGCTCGGCCAGCAGCGCTGGGGGGTAGCGGCGCCACAGCGCCAGGTGGTGGTCCACACCGGCCTGGGCGTTGTAGACATGGGTGATCAGGGTCAGGCGGGTCATCCGGCGCACTCCGCAGCCAATGGTTCGGCAAGCCCCGCAGCGGCCTGCAGCGCCACCAGCCGGCGCCGAAAAGCCAGGCCGGCCTCTGGCGACAGCCTGTCGATGGCCGGTAGCAAGAAGTCAGCCCTGCCGCGCAGCACCCGCTCAGACAGGTTGTCGACCAAGAAATCCAGCCCATGCCGGTAGACCGATGGCAGGTGGAAGATGCCGTGAAAGCCGAAGGTCGGCCAGGGCACGGCCGGGTATTCCACCGAGAAATGCGCCGCCACTGCCTTGGGCGCAAAACGCAGGCCGGCCGCCTCCAGCCGGGGGCGTGATCGGCGGCAGATGAACAAATCCTCGGCCTCGGTCGGGTCGGCATAGTCCAGAGACGCCACCGCGTCCACCAGCCGGCGTGAACGCAGTGAGAAGCCGCCGTTGCCCACGCCGCAGTCCGTGAACTGTGGCCAGGGTGCGCCCAGGTAGTCGTGGTGCAGGAAGCTGGGTGAAAACTCCTGCGGGTGCAGCACAAAGCCGTCGTACTGGATCACCAGCACCCGGTCGCAGCGCAGCACCTCGGCCAGTTGACGGGTGATCAGCAGGTTGTAGTCGGCCATGCCCTGCAGGCGCGGGATGCGCTGCACCTCAAAGCCCGGCCAGGCCTCGGGCCGGTCAGAGAAGACGATTACCTGGCCGGCCTCAAAGCGCGTCAGCGTGTGCCGCAGCGCCTGCAGGGCCAGCACCGGCTGGTCGGTGTCGGCGATGGCCACGGCAATGCCGCGGGTGATGCTGGCGTCGATCATGTTGCGGCCCTCATATTGCGGCCCTCACATCAGCCGTGCCAACTGCCGGGCCACGCTGGCCCAGGTGTGGCGCGCCACCAGGGCCTCACGGGCCTGCAGCCGCAGCGCATCGTCGCGGCGGGTGGGGCTGTGCACCACGGCGGCCATCGCCGCCACCAGGGCGTCGGCGTCGGGCACACGGAAGGGCCCCACGTCCTGCGGCGCGTCGGCAATGCCGCCCGGCCGCGACATCACCCGGGTGGCCAGCGCATCGGGACAGAAGTCATCGGTGGCGCCACCGTCGGTGACGATCACCGGCGTGCCGCAGGCCATGGCTTCGAGCACCGGCAGGTTGAATCCCTCGGCCCGGTAGGGCGACACATAGGCGTCGGCCACCGCGTAGAGGGTGCGCAGTTGCTGCTGGCCCAGGCTGTCTGACAGGATCGAGATGCCGGCCAGCACGCTGGAATCCAGCAGGCTGGGCTGCTTGCGCTGCACCTCGGCCACGATGCTGTCCACGCCGACACCGTAGAGGCTGCGGTTCTCCTTGATCAACAGCCGGGCCCGTGGGTGGGCTTGCCGCACCCGTGCAAAGGCGGTGATCAGCAGATCCAGGCCCTTGTTCCAGGTGGCCACGCCGACATTGACAAACAGCGTCTCGTCCTCGGCAATGCCGAGCTGCTGGCGCGCCAGCGCCCGCTCGTCGCTGCGCAGCGGCGCAAAGGTCTCGGCGTTCACGCCATGCGGCAGCACATCGATGCCGGCGGCATCGAAGCCGTATTCCACCAGCCGATCACGGGCCCAGCGCGACGGCGTGACGATGCGGTTGGCCTCGCGGGTGAAGGCGGCGTGGTCTTGCACCGGCGCATCGAAGCAGACATCGACCAGGCTGCACTCGGTGACCATGAAGCTCAATGTCTTCTGGCCCGGCGTGAAGCGGGTGAGAAACGGCGAGGTGATGCGGAACACGCAATCCATCGCCTGGCCTGCGGCCGGCGCCGGCACCGCATCGATGCGGCCCTGCTGCGCAGTACTGAAGCCGGCCGGCAGCAGCTTGGCGGTCCAATGGGCGCGGAAGTAAGGCATGTCGCGGTGGAACAGGCGCAGGCCCGGCTGGTCCAGCAGGGCCAGTAGCTGGTGCTGGTTGACCATCGCAATGGAGTGGTTCACACCACGCCAACCGTCGATGCACACGCTGCGGGTGGACACGCTGGGCGCCTTTCTGGGCTGGGTGGCGATGGGGGCGATGGGGGCGGCGGCGGCAAGACCAGGCGCAGCCGGCCGCGTGGCCACCGGGCCCTCAATGACAAGATCGGTCAATAGCGCTCCGTCGAGAAGTCATTGCCGCCGAAGCACAGCATCGGCTGGCGGTAGTCGCCCAGCGGCAGGCGGGCCAGCTTGGCCAGCGACCAGCCGCTCTTGAGCTCGTCCACCTCGTCGTCCACCAGGTCGGCCGCGCCCGGGCTGACGATGCCCAGAAACCGCTGCGCACCGATCTGCTCCAGCGCCCGGATGCGGCGCTGGCCATAGATGCGGTGGGCGTTGAAGTGGGTCAGGTCCTGGCCCACCGGCACCGCATGCGCCGACATGCCGGTGGGTTTCATGCAGCGCGACATCAGCAGGAAGGTCAGCAGGTCACCCAGCGGCGTGACCGGGTCGCCATAGCGGCCCAGGCCGGAGTGCTCGATCGAGCTGTAAGACAGCACCAGGTCATAGACGCCCAGGTGGCGGCCCAGATCGGCGATGTAGGCGTCCCAGCGCAGGGTCTGCAGACTGGCCTGGCACACCGGCGGGGTGGTCCAGGTGATCTCGCGGTATTCGACGGTGGTGATCTCAGCGGCCCCGCCGATGGCGCAGAACAGCTCCAGCCAGTAGCTCTGCGAGCCCACGATCAGAATTTTGCGGCCCCGCAGATAGGGCCGCAGGATGGCCATCTGCGGGAAGGCCTCGCGGTAGGGGCACAGCAGCTTGAAGGCCGACATCGGGAAATCGGCAAAGGGCAGCGCGGCCAGGGCCGAGAACAGCTCACCGTCCCACACCAGTTGCGGGCTGGCATTGCTGCCCATGAACATGCGCTCCAGCAGCGGGATCTGGTAGCCCAGCGTCTCCCAGTAGGCAAAACCGGGCTGCACCGCCTCCAGGTGCAAGGGGCCTTGCGCGCCGGCCGGCAGGCACGATCCGAAGCCGGCGTCGCCGCGCGGCACCAGTTGGCGGGCGCGGGCCACAAAGTCGGCGTGGGCGGCTTTAAAGGGCTGGTGAAGATCGGCCGCTGTTCGGGCCGGCGTCTGGGCGGGCGTGTGCGCCGATAGTTGGGCCGCAATTTGGGCCGGGTTTGACGCAGGCGGGGTGGGGGTGGCGATGTCTTGCAGCATGCTCAGTCCTGTAGGGTGCGGCTCAAAAGGGCCGCAGGCAGATGTCGGGCCGGTCGGCCATATTGGGCCGGTCCAGCGGGCCGGGGATGGGGTCATTGCAGGGGCCGGCGGTCACCACCACGCCCTTGCGCACAAAGGTGATCTCCAGCAGCGGTGGCACCGGCACCCCCAGCACCAGGCGGATGCCGGTGGCGTTGTTGGCATGCAGATGCACCGGCACATGGGTGAGTGCGAGCTTGTCCATCACCTCGCGGATGCGTTTGTAGACGCTGGGCACCGCCAGGTTGTGGAAGCCATGGAACTCACCGGCGATCACATCAAAACGCGCCAGGTCGGCGGAGGCGGTGTGGGCCAGCGCGTCCCATTCGGCGCCCTCGGTGTCGAACTTCAGGATCGCGTGGCGGGCCTGGGCCCAATCGATGCCGGCCATCATGCTGCGGGTGCAGCGCAACAGCCCGTCGTCCACCGGCCCCCAGCCCAGCGCATGAAAGCGGAAGTTGGCATGCGCCATCGGCTGGCCGGGGATGGTGTGGTCGTACTGCAGCACGGTGGCGCCCAGTTCAGCCAGCTCGGCATCGAAGCTGACCTGGTCGCCAATCCCGATCGACAGCACCGCATTGCTCTGGCGCGCCAGCGACGGCATCACATAGCCGCCATCGCCGTCGGCACCGATGCGCAGCTTGTGGTCAGTCACCATTTGGCGTGGGCGCAGGCCCTGCAGCAGGTCCAGTACCTGTTGTTGCGTGACAGCGGCGGGCGCCGTTGCCGGCGCAACTGCGGGCGCTGCGGCCAGCAGCGCCGCAGGCAGGGCGCCGGCCGCCTTGAGCCGCTCGGCCAGCGCCAGGAAGCTCGACCCCGAGGTGCGCACCGGCGTGCTGACGGCCAGCAGCAACAGATCGACACAGGCCTCGACCACGCTGCGGGCGCCGCGCTCGATGTTGCTGGTGTAGGGCAGGCCGTCGCTGTCTTGCACCGCGCCGCGCCACGGGCCCGCCACGCGCTTCTCGACATGCGCCGACTTGTGATGCACCACCACATTGGATTCAGTCGCAAACCGCGCCTCCAGCGCAGCGTCGTCCGAGCAGACAAAGAAGCGGCCGTTGGTCAGCCGCTGCACCGCCGCGAACATCGCGTCGGTGGGCGGCGGGCTGGTGAAATCGGTGGCCCGCAGGTGGATGCCGATGAAGCCTGGGCCGCCCAGCCGGCCCAGCACGGCGCGCGCGCTGGCCACGATGTGGTCGCGCCATTGCAGCCGGTGCAGCGCCCAGGACAGGTCGGCCGGCGCCAGCCAGGGCAGCAAGGCGTTCTCGCAGAACAGGATGGCCCGGCCCGCGCCGGCGTCGGGCAAGCTGGATAAACCGGCCAGGCTGCGCAGTTTGGCGACCGGCGCCGTGAAACCCACATCGTTCTCGTGCAGCCAAAGCGCAAGCGCAGACTGGTGCGGCACCAGATCCTGCAGGCGCACCTCATGCACCGCGTCATGCACCAGGTCGTGCACCAGCTCGGGCATGGCAAAAATCTCGCCAAAGCCCGCGCCGCAGCGGTTGTTGCGGGGCCACAGAATCTTGTGCTGCAAGCCCAGTTGACGGGCCAGCACCAGGCCGTTGACCAGGCTGTTGACGCGGTTGGCAAAGCCACCGTCGCAAAAGATCAGCAAGCTGGCTGGGTCGAGCAGCGAGGCATCGAAGGTCGAGGTCATGGGGCGTCGGCAGGGTGTTGGATGGGGCGGGTTCTTCAGGCCAGGCTGAGCAGACGCAGCGCAGCCCAGGAGCGCTCATCGGGCGGCTGATAGCTGAGCCAGGCGCAGTCTTGGGCATCGCGCCAGCGGCCAGCCTCCAGCAGCGCCAGCTCGGGCTGGAACAGGTAGCGCATCGGGTGGGTTTCACTGAACTGGTGCACCAGGCCAGTGGCCAGGGCTTCGACAAAAAGCGTGTAGTTGACATCGCAGACATTGCGCTGGCAGTGCATCACCGGCTCAGCGATGCGGGTCACTCGCACTTGTTCATCGGCCAGCCGCCGCACCCGCACGCTGGGCGCCTGGGCCAGCACCGCCGGGCCGTACCAGTAGTCGAACAAGAACACCCCACCCGGGCGCAGGTGGGCGGCTGCGGTGGCATAGGCGGCCTGCAGATCGGCATTGCTGGCCTGGTAGCTCATCACATGGAACAGCGACACCACGGCATCGAAGCCCGCGCCATCTGCGGCTGGCACCCGCACACTGCGGGCATCACCGGCGGCAAAGCTCAAACGCGCGGCAAGGTCGGCGGGCAAAGCCGCGCGCCGGACCTGGGCCTTGGCCAGCATGCTGTCGCTCAGGTCAATGCCGTGCACCACGTAGCCCAGGCGGGCCAGTGCCACTGCATGGGCGCCGGTGCCGCAGCCCAAATCCAGGATGCGCAGGGCCTGCGGTGCACGCCGTCGAAGGTGGCCGGCCAGGTAGGCGGCCTCGCCGGCGTAGTCCTTGTCGGCATAGAGCAGGTCGTAGAAGCGGCTGTAGGCGTCAAACGGTGAGTTCATGCATCACCTCCCGCAAAGTGGCCGCGCACTCGTCGATCTGCGCGTCAGTGAGGGCCAGGCCGCTGGGGATGTAGAAGCCGCGGCGGGCAATGCGCTCGCTCACCGGGTAGGCCTCGCCCTCGAACAGGCCCATCTTGCGCAGCACGGGCTGCTCATGCATCGGCCAAAAGAAGGGCCGGGTGCCGATGCCCCGGGCCGCCAGCCGATGCATCACCTGTTTGGCATCGGCCGGCACCGCGTCGTCCAGCACCAGCGGGTAGACCCAGTAGATGTTGTCGGCGCAATCGCTGCGGGCCAGCGGCAGTTGCAAGCCAGCGGTGCCGGCCAGGCGCTCGGTGTAGCGCGCGCCCATGCGCCGCTTGCGCTGCACAAAGCCGTCCAGCTGCTCCAATTGGGCCAGGCCCAGGGCCGCCTGCAGATTGGTCATGCGCAGGTTCCAGCCCAGCTCATCGTGCACAAAGCGCTGCTCGGGCTTGAAGCACAGGTTGCGCAGCGACCGGCAGCGCTCGGCCAGCGCCGGGTCGTTGCACACGATCATGCCGCCCTCACCGGTGGTGATGTGCTTGTTGGGGTAAAAGCTGAAGGTGCTGATGTCGCCAAAGCTGCCGCAGGGCCGGCCGTTGCAGGTCTGGCCATGCACTTCCGCCGCGTCCTCGATCACCTTCAGGCCATGCTTGCGGGCCAATGCCAGCAGCGCGGCCATGTCCACCGGCAGGCCGTACAGATGCACCACCATGATGGCCTTGGTGCGCGGCGTGATGCGGGCCTCGATCTGGGCCAGGTCCATGTTGAAGCTGAGCGGCTCACAGTCCACCACCACCGGCGTGGCGCCGGCCCGCACGATGGCGGCTGCGCAAGAGATGATGGTGAAGCTGGGCAGGATCACCTCATCGCCAGCGCCCAGGCCCAGCGCCACCACGGCCGCATCCAACGCCACTGAGCCATTGCTGACGGCAATGCCAAACTCGCGATCAACACGGGCTGCAAAGCGGTCCTCGAACTGCTTGATGAAGGGGCCTTCAGACGAGATCCAGCCGGTGTCCAGGCACTCCATCAGGTATTTGCGCTCATTGCCGGCCAGCAATGGCTGATTGACCGGGATCACAGCGCACCCTCCACGGCCCAGGCGCTGGTGTGCATATTGCCGTGCATCTGGATGCGCTCGGGCGCCACAGGCTCAAAGCGCTGCTTGTCGCGGTCACCGGCATAGGGCCCTTGCTTGACCTCGATGATCTCGGTGGCCTCCAGCATCTCGAAGCCATGGCCACCCTGGGCCAGCAAAATCACATCGCCGGCCTCGAGGATGGTGCTCTGCAGATAGTCCTGTTCGGGGCTGTAAAAATCCACCCGCAACCGGCCGCTCTTGATCAGCAGCACCTCATTGGTGTACTGCACCTCGCGCCGCACCGGGCAATGCACATGGGGCGCAATCACATAGCCGGCCGGCCGGTTCATGTAGCCGATCTGCTGCGAGAAGCTGCCGGGGGTGAAAAACTCGATGCCGTCCTTGCGGTAGTTGCGCCGCACGATCATGGCCATGGTCTGGTCGCCATGCCGCAGGTGCTCGACCAGCGGCAGCGCCGGGATCTCGAAGTCGCGTTTCATGGGGCTTCCTGGTGGGGGTTGGACATCTCAGGCCGCCGCCTGCAGCTCGGGTTGCAGCGCCGGCAACCGCTGGCGCCAGGCCTGCACATGCTTGCGGGCAAAGCCGTCCCAGTCGGTCATGCGCTGGCGCATCGCATTGGTCTCGTCCAGCTTGCGCTGCAGGCGGGCGGCCACCGCCATCAACTGGGCGTGGGTGGCAAAGCTGATCAGCTCGCCGGCTTGCTCCAGGTGGTAGCCCTGGGCGGTGACGATGGGCACCACGCCAAACAAGATCGCGTCCAGCGTGGACAGCGCACCTTCGTCATGCCCGGTGTACAAAAGATGGTCAGACGAGCGCAGCCAATCAAGATAGCGCTGGCGCTCAAACTGAGCGACATGCTCGATCTGGTAGCCCTGCTGACGCAGGCCGGCCAGGCTGGCCTCCCAGCCCGCACCCATCACCCGCAGCAGCAGGTCTTGCGGCTTGAAGGCCTTGAAGAAGTCAATCGCCCAGGCCTCGTTCTTGCGCCCGTCCTCGTACAGCCGGCCTGACATCATCACGCTCAGACGCTGATGCTCGGCGGTGGTCATGGCCGGTGGCGCAAAGTTGAGAAATCGCGGCAGGCCCGACAGGGTGTTCAGCCGCCGGCAGGTCTCGTCGGACATGCACAGGCCCCAGACCCCGGCCATCGCCTGCGAGCGCACCAGGTTGAACTTGTCCGCCGTGTCGATGTGGGTCACCATGGTGCAGTGCAGGCCCGGCGCCTGGATCTTGCGCAGGCCGGCATAGTTGACATGCAAGGTCAC
>JANLZT010000438.1:0-1730 GCA_031366465.1 Betaproteobacteria bacterium
GCAGGCCCAGCGTGCCTTGGCTGCGTTTCTCGCGCTGTTGCCGGTGCTGGCCTTTGACGATGTGGCGGCACGCAGTTATGGCGTTCTTCGGGCCGCCCTGCCCGATCGCAAGCGCGACGCACTGGACCGCTTGATCGCCGCGCACGCGCTGGGCCTGGGGTTGACGCTGGTGACCAACAACCTGTCTGACTTTGCCGGCTACCCAGGGCTGAAAGTTGAGAACTGGGTGCGTGAGCAAGGGGCGGCTGGCTGACCCGCAGTCAATGGTGGGCCGAGGTGATGGCGCGGCTGCCCCCCGGCCTCACCCCTCCAGCCGCTTCTGAAACACCAGCCCCGCATGCTCGCGCAGCGCGTGGAACTTGATCTTGGGCCAGTTGGCCTCGATGGCGCGCAGCTCGGGCGCGTATTCCACCAGCAAGGTCGGCGCATTGACGGCGTCGTAGGCCATGCGGTGGCTGTTGCCGTCGATGAAGCGGGCCAGCTCGCGCTCGTCGGCGGCTGCGCCCTCGCCGGTCTCACAGGTCACCCAGCGCGCCACCTGAAAGCGGCAGGGGCTGATGCGGGCCTTGCAGCCGTATTCATGTTCCAGCCGGTGCGCCACCACCTCAAACTGCAATTGCCCCACCGCGCCCAGCATCAGCACCGACCCCACCATCGGCCGAAAAACCTGGATCGCCCCCTCCTCGCCCAACTGCGTCAGGCCGGCTTTGAGTTGCTTGGTCTTGAGCGGGTCGGCCACCTCGACCATGCGGAACATCTCGGGCGCAAAAAAGGGCAGGCCGGTGAACTGCAGCGCCTCGCCCTCGGTCAGCGTGTCGCCCAGCTGCAGCACGCCGTGGTTGGGGATGCCGATGATGTCGCCGGCAAAGGCCTCGTCCAGCAGCTCGCGGCGTTGTGACAGGAACGACACCACGGTGTTGGGTCGCAGCTCCTTGCCCGAGCGCACCACTTTGAGCCGCATGCCGCGCTGAAAGTGGCCGCTGGCCACCCGCAAGAAGGCGATGCGGTCGCGGTGGGCTGGGTCCATATTGGCCTGGATCTTGAACACCACGCCGCTGAACCTGGGCTCCTCGGGCTGCACCAGGCGCTGGATGGCCTGGCGATTGCCCGGCGGCGGCGCCAGGTCCACCAGCGCGTCCAGCACCTCCTGCACGCCGAAGTTGTTGACCGCCGAGCCAAAGAACATCGGCGTCTGGTGGCCGGCCAGAAAGGCGGCCTCGTCGAAGGGCGGCGCGGCCTCCTGCACCAGTTCCACCTCGCCGGCCGCTTGCTGGTAGGCCGCACCAAAGCGGCTGGCCAGCAGCGGGTTGCCCAGGCCGTTGATGAGCTCGTCGTCACCACCCACCCGGTCCTCGCCAGGCTTGAAAACCCGCATCTGGTCTTTGCGCAGGTCCATCACGCCGCCAAAGAACTTGCCCATGCCCACCGGCCAGGTGAAGGGCACCACCGTCATGCCCAGCTCGCGCTCGATCTCGTCCATCAGGGTCAGCGGCTCCTGCACCTCGCGGTCCAGCTTGTTCACGAAGGTCAGGATCGGGGTGTTGCGGGCCCGGCAGACCTGCAGCAAGCGACGGGTTTGCGGCTCGACTCCATTCGCGGCGTCGATCACCATCAGCGCGGCGTCCACGGCGGTCAGCACCCGGTAGGTGTCCTCGCTGAAATCCTGGTGGCCGGGGGTGTCGAGCAGGTTGATCACGCAGCCCCGGTATTCCATCTGCATCACGCTGGAC
>JANLZT010000452.1:0-5880 GCA_031366465.1 Betaproteobacteria bacterium
ATCTCGGGCTCTGACTTTGTGGAGATGTTTGTTGGCGTGGGCGCGGCCCGGGTGCGCGACATGTTCGAGCAGGCCAAGAAGAGCGCGCCCTGCATCATCTTCATCGACGAAATCGACGCCGTCGGTCGCCACCGCGGTGCCGGCCTGGGCGGCGGCAATGACGAGCGCGAGCAAACGCTGAACCAGATGCTGGTCGAGATGGACGGCTTTGAGACCAATCTGGGCGTGATCGTGATGGCGGCGACCAACCGGCCCGACATCCTCGACCCGGCGCTGCTGCGCCCGGGCCGCTTCGACCGCCAGGTCTATGTCACGCTGCCCGATGTGCGCGGGCGCGAGCAGATACTGAACGTCCACATGCGCAAGGTGCCGATCGGGCAAGACATCCGCGCCGACATCCTGGCACGCGGCACGCCGGGTTTCTCGGGCGCCGATCTGGCCAATCTGGTCAACGAGGCGGCGCTGTTTGCGGCGCGCCGCAGTGGCCGGGTGGTCGAGATGGTCGACTTCGAGAAGGCCAAGGACAAGATCATGATGGGCCCCGAGCGCAAGAGCATGGTGATGCCCGAGGAAGAGCGCAAGAACACCGCCTACCACGAGGCCGGCCATGCGCTGGTGGCGCGCCTGATGCCCAAGACCGACCCGGTGCACAAGGTCACCGTGATCCCACGCGGCCGGGCCCTGGGCGTGACGATGCAGTTGCCCGAGGGTGACCGCTACAGCCTGGACAAGGAGCGCATGCTGTCCACCATCTCGGTGTTGTTCGGTGGCCGCATCGCCGAAGAAGTGTTCATGCACCAGATGACCACTGGCGCCAGCAACGATTTTGAGCGCGCCACGGCTATCGCCCGCGACATGGTCACCCGCTACGGCATGACCGATGAGCTGGGCCCGATGGTTTATGCCGAGAACGAGGGCGAGGTGTTTCTGGGCCGCTCGGTGACCAAGACCACCACCATGTCCGAGGAGACGATGCGCAAGGTCGACGCGGTGATCCGCCGCATCATCGACGAGCAATACACCATTGCCCGCAAGCACATCGAAAGCAACCAGGACAAGATGCATGCGATGGCCACCGCGCTGCTGGAGTGGGAGACCATCGACGCCGAGCAGATCGACGACATCATGCATGGCAAGCCACCCCGCCCGCCCAAGGACTGGACGCCCAATGCGCGCACCAGCGGCAGCGGCGGCGCGGCCGGCGGTGGCGGTGCGGTCAGCCCCGACAGCGCGCCGGCGGCGGCGGCCTGATCGCGGCAGCTCAGCCCTGCCGGCCTGCTGCTGAAATCTAGTTCACCGCAGCAACACATCACGGGGCCTTCGGGCCCCGTTCTCATGCCTTGACGATGCAGCGCTGATGCGCTGGCTTCGATCACCACCGGTTTCCCGACCATGCATTGGCAGACCTCGCGATTCATGCTGCCGCTCAGCCGCCCCCTGGTGATGGGCATCGTCAATGCCACGCCCGACTCCTTCTCTGACGGTGGCCAGCATGCCGATGCCGATGCGGCCAAACGCCATTGCGACCGCTTGCTGACCGATGGCGCCGACATCCTCGACATTGGCGGTGAGTCCACCCGCCCTGGCGCCCGCCAGCCCGAGCTTGCCGAGGAACTGGCCCGTGTGCTGCCGGTGCTGCAGCACGCGGTGACGCTGGGGGTGCCGGTCTCGGTCGACACCAGCCAGCCCGAGCTGATGCGCGCCGCGCTGGGCCTGGGGGTGGACATCGTCAACGATGTGCGCTCGTTCCGCCGCCCTGGCGCCTTGGCCGTGGTCGCTGCCCATCCTGCCTGCGGCGTGTGCCTGATGCACATGCAGGGCGAGCCGGCCGACATGCAGCAAGCGCCCAGCTACGCCGGTGACGGGATGGACGAGGTGCTGGCCTGGCTGCGCCAAAGGCTGGTCGAGGTGCGGGCAGCGGGCGTGGCAGCGCAGCGCATCGTGCTCGACCCAGGCATCGGTTTTGGCAAGACCGCCGGGCACAACTGGGCACTGATGCAACGCCAGTCCGATCTGCTGGCGTTGGGCCAACCCTTGCTGGTGGGTTGGAGCCGAAAATCCTGCCTGGGCGCGCTCACCGGTCGGCCGATCAATGACCGGCTGGCGGCCAGTGTGGCGGCGGCGCTGGCCGCCGTACAACGCGGTGCGCAGATCGTGCGTGTGCACGATGTGGCCGCCACTGTGGACGCGTTGAAGGTCTGGCGCATGTCGGGACTGACGGCGGGACTGACGGCGGGACCGACGGCGGGACAGACCGCTGACCTGACCGCTGGATTGGCGCCCGAGCCAGGATTCATCGTCACGCCGGGCGCGTGAACAACCCTTCGCTTGCCAACCAGATCAAACCATTTCACAGGGCATTGAGCACACCATGACGAGACAGTATTTCGGCACCGACGGCATCCGCGGCACGGTGGGCCAAGCGCCGATCACCCCCGATTTCATGCTGCGCCTGGGCCATGCGGTGGGCCGCGTCTTGCGCCGCAGTGGCAGCCGGCCGACCGTGCTGATCGGCAAGGACACCCGAATCTCGGGCTACATGATCGAGTCGGCGCTGGAGGCTGGCCTGGTGTCGGCCGGGGTCGATACCCTGTTGACCGGCCCGCTGCCCACGCCGGGCGTGGCCTACCTGACGCGCGCGCTGCGGCTGGACCTGGGCGTGGTCATCAGCGCGTCGCACAACGCCTACCCCGACAACGGCATCAAGTTCTTCTCGGCCAAGGGTGAAAAGCTGCCCGACGAGTGGGAGAGCGCGGTCGAGGCCGCCTTGGCCGAGACCCCGCAATGGGTTGATTCGGCCACGCTGGGCAAGGCCAGCCGACTGCGCGATGCGCGCGGCCGCTACATCGAGTTCTGCAAGAGCACCGTCAACAAGGACCTGAGCCTGCGCGGGCTGAAGGTGGTGGTCGACGCCGCCCACGGCGCGGCCTACCAGGTAGCGCCGGATGTCTTCCATGAACTGGGCGCCGAGGTCATCGCCATCGGCTGCCAGCCCGATGGGGTGAACATCAATGCCGGCTTTGGCGCCACCTCGCCGCAGGCCCTGGTGGCGGCAGTTGCCGAGCATGGTGCCGACTACGGCGTGGCCTTGGACGGCGACGCCGACCGGCTGCAACTGGTGGACCGCAACGGCCGGCTGTTCAACGGCGACGAGTTGCTCTATGCGATGGTGATGGACAGGCTGGCCCAGGGCCATGCGGTATCGGGCGCGGTCGGCACGCTGATGACCAATATGGCGGTCGAGCTGGCACTGCAGGCCAAGGGCGTGGCCCTGGTGCGTGCCAAGGTGGGGGACCGCTATGTGCTCGAAGAGCTGGCCGCCCGCGGCTGGCTGCTGGGCGGTGAAAGCTCGGGCCATTTGCTGGCGCTGGACAAGCACAGCACCGGCGACGGCATCGTCAGTGCGCTGCAGGTGCTGCAGGCCACCCAGCGCGCCAAGGCCTCGCTGGCCGACCTGTTGGCCGGCGTCACGCTGTTTCCGCAGACCTTGCTGAACGTGCGCCTGGCCAGCCAGGCCGCACTGGCCGGTTGGCAGGACAACCCCGTACTGGCCGCCGAGACCCGCCTGGTGGAGGCTGAACTGGCCGGCCAGGGCCGGGTGCTGATCCGCGCTTCGGGCACCGAGCCGGTGCTGCGGGTGATGGTTGAATCCCGCGATGCGGCCCTGGGCCGCGCCTGGGCCGAGCGCCTGGCGGCAGCGGCCAAGGCTTGAGCGCTGCGAGCCTGCGGTCTGCCGTGTGACAGTTAGCAGGCGCCCAAGGCAAATATGACAGTGCGTCACAGCGCTGTCACAGGGCTTGCCTAGAGTGACGAGTGGGCACTGGATGTGCCGACTCCTCACGCTGAAAGGCCTTCTGACCATGAATTCAACCTTGTTCCGCGCCAGCCTGCTGGCCGCAGTCTTCCTGCCCGCAGCGGCCATCGCCCAGGACGTGACCGGTGCCGGCGCCACCTTTCCGGCGCCCATTTACGCCAAGTGGGCCGACGCCTACCACAAGGCCACTGGCGCGCGCATCAACTACCAGTCGGTGGGCTCGGGCGCCGGCATCAAGCAGATCAGGTCAAAGACGGTGGATTTTGGTGCGACCGACATGCCGCTGACCGACGAGGAACTGGCCAAGGACGGCCTGGTCCAGTTCCCCACCGTGATCGGCGGGGTGGTACCGGTGGTCAATATTGCCGGCATTGCGCCGGGCCAGATCAAGCTGACTGGCCAGTTGCTGGGCGACATCTACCTGGGCAAGATCACCAAGTGGAACGATGCCGCGCTGACCGCGCTGAACCCCGGCGTGCCGCTGCCGGCCGCCGACATCGCGGTGGTGCGCAGGGCCGACGGCTCGGGCACCAGCTTCATCTTCACCAACTACCTGTCCAAGGTGAATGCCGACTGGAAGGCCAAGGTGGGCGAGGGCACGGCGGTGAACTGGCCGGTGGGCGCCGGCGGCAAGGGCAATGAGGGGGTGGCCGCCTTTGTGCAGCGCCTGCCCAACTCGATAGGCTATGTCGAGTACGCCTATGTCAAGCAAAACAAGATGACCTACACCCTGCTGCGCAACAAGGATGGGGCCTTCGTCAAGCCCAATGACGCTGCCTTCAAGGCCGCTGCGGCGGGCGCTGACTGGTCCAAGACCTTCTTCCAGATCACCACCGAGCAAGTCGGCAAGGACGCCTGGCCGATCACCAACCCGACCTACATCCTGATGTACAAAACCCAGGACAAGCCGGCCAATGCCAGCCAGGCGCTGAGGTTCTTCGAGTGGGCCTACCAGTTTGGCGACCCCAGCGCCGACGATCTCGACTATGTGCCGCTGCCGGCTGCGGTGAAGGACCTGGTGCGCAAGCATTGGTCTGGCAACATCCGAGACAGTGCCGGCAAGGCGGTGGCCTACAAGTGATGTGGCGGTGGGCGCCACGCCCGCCTGCCGCCAGCCGATCCTGCAACCGAGCCCACTGTGGCCGCCATCCTGCCCGCCAGCGCCTTCCCACTGTCTGACCCCGCCTTGCCTCGGTCGGCGCCGCCCGGGCGTCGGCGCGTCTGGCCCTGGGCCGACCGCCTGTTCTCCGCGCTGGCCCATACCGCAGCCTGGCTGACCCTGGCACTGCTGGCGGGCATCATCGTGTCCTTGCTGGTCGGCGCCGCGCCGGCAATCCGGCACTTTGGCCTGGGTTTTCTTTGGTCCGCCGACTGGGACCCGGTCAAGGACAAGTTCGGCGGCCTGGTGATGATCTATGGCACGCTGATGACCTCCTTCATCGCACTGTTGATCGCGGTGCCGGTCAGCTTTGGCATTGCGCTGTTTCTCACCGAGATGTCGCCCGGCTGGCTCAAACGGCCGCTGGGCATCGCCATCGAGTTGCTGGCGGCGGTGCCGTCCATCGTCTACGGCATGTGGGGGCTGCTGGTGTTCAGCCCCATCCTGTCCACCTGGGTGCAGCAGCCGCTGCAAAGGCTGCTCAAAGGCGTGCCGGTGCTCGAGACCTTTGTCTCTGGCGCCCCGGTGGGCATCGGCCTGCTGTCGGCCGGCATCATCCTGGCGATCATGATCATTCCCTACATTGCCGCAGTGATGCGCGATGTGTTCGAGGTGACGCCGCCGATGCTCAAGGAATCGGCCTATGGCCTGGGCGCCACCACCTGGGAGGTGGTGTCCCGGGTGGTGCTGCCTTACACCAAGGCCGGCGTGGTCGGCGGCATCATGCTGGGCCTGGGCCGGGCGCTGGGTGAAACCATGGCGGTCACCTTCGTGATCGGCAACTTCAACCAGCTCAATTCACTGTCGCTGTTCGAGGCCGCCAACAGCATCACCTCGGCGCTGGCCAATGAGTTTGCCGAGGCCGGTGAGGGCCTGCACCAGGCCTCGTTGATCTATCTGGGCCTGG
>JANLZT010000474.1:0-3347 GCA_031366465.1 Betaproteobacteria bacterium
CCGGGGTCGGGCGAGATGAAGCCGAACACCCGGTCATAGCCGAAGACGCTGGTGATCATGCCCGGGTGGTCGTAGGCGCTGTCCTCGATCTCGATCTCGAAACCGTAGGCCGGGTGGCCGGTGTCGTTGACGGCATCGAAGATCAAACGCGACGCTTACTGCGGCCGCGCCTGCCCGGCCAGCAGCACCACCAGCGCCCCGGCGCCGCCTTGCGGCCCGCTGGCCTGGGCGAAGGCGATCACCTCGCCGCACTGGGCCAGCCAGCGCTGCACCCGGGCCTTGAGCACCGGTTGCCTGCCGGGCGAGCCATGGCCTTTGCCGTGCACCACCCGCAGGCAGCGCAGGCCGCTGCGATGGCTCTGGCGGATGTAGCCGGCCAGCAGCTCGCGGGCCTCATCGCGGGTGCAACCGTGCAGGTCGATCTGGCCCTGCAGCGCCCACTGGCCCCGGCGAAGGCGGCCCACCACATCGACGCCGATGCCGGGCCGGCGAAAACTCAGGCCATCGTCTGTGAGCAGCAGCGACTCCGGCGTGAGCACGTCGGACAGCGATTCGGCCAGCGCTGCCTGCTCGTCCAACTCGCGCTGGCGCGGCCAGGGCAGCGGGCGCGCGCGGTCAATGTCGGCCAGGCCGCTGTCGCGCAACGCATGCACCGCGCCCACGCTGCGGGCAAACAGGCCGGCGGGGTCGGCGGCCTGGGCCAGCACGCTGCCGCGCTGTGGGCGGGCAGCTGCCTGGGTGGCAGATTGGGCATCCGCCAGTGCAGCGGCCTGGGCAGTAGCCAGTGCAGCAGCCTGCGCGGCCTGCCGGCGCGCCGTCTGCAGCGCCTCGCGCAGGCGGCCCAGCTCGGCCAGGCTGTGCAGCTTCACAGCAGGCCGCGCTCGGCAAACGACACCACCGTGCCGCAGCCCACCACCAGGTGGTCCAGCACCCGCACGTCCACCAGGGCCAGCGCGTTCTTGAGGGTCTGGGTCAGGAACTCATCGGAGCGTGAGGGCTCGGCCACGCCCGAGGGGTGGTTGTGCGCCAGGATCACCGCCGCCGCGTTGTGCGCCAGCGCGCGCTTGACCACCTCACGCGGGTAGACGCTGGTCTGGCCCAGGGTGCCGGTGAACATCCGGTCGAGCTTGAGCAGGCGGTGCTGGGCGTCCAGGAACATCACCGCAAACACCTCGTGCGACAAGGCACCCAGTTGCAGTTGCAAATAGTCCTTGACCATCTGCGGTGAGTCGAACACCGGCGCGGCCTCCAGGCGCTGGGCCAGTGCGCGGCGCGCCATCTCCACCACCGCAGCCAGTTCGGCCCGCTTGGCCGGGCCCAGGCCCTTGACGGATTTCAACTCGGCCACATCGGCCTGCAGCAGGCCGGCAAAACCGCCAAAGCGGCTGAGCACCGCTGCCGCCATCTGCAGCACCCCCTGGCCCCGGGTGCCGGTTCGCAGCAACAGCGCCAGCAACTCGGGCCCCGACAACGCTGCGGCGCCGTGCAGCAGCAGCTTTTCACGCGGTCGGGCTTGGGCGGGCAGGTCTTTGATCGACATGGGGAGGGGCGGTTGGGGCCAGCTGAGCAATCTCGCCACCCCAGGGGCGGCCCGTAGAATCTGGCTTTCAGTCTATGTGCCCGCTGGGCGCGTGGCGCCCCCCCAACCCTCCCCCAAAAGCGTGATCACCATTCAGGAGGGGTCGTTCCTGACCCTGCATTACCGGCTCGCCGGCCCCGACGGCGCGGACGTGATCAACACCTTCGCCGACCAGCCGGCCACCCTGTCGCTGGGCGCCGGCCAACTGGCGCCGGCCCTTGAGCAGCGCCTGGTC
This sequence comes from Betaproteobacteria bacterium, assembly GCA_031366465.1. Taxonomy (GTDB): domain Bacteria; phylum Pseudomonadota; class Gammaproteobacteria; order Burkholderiales; family Burkholderiaceae_C; genus Pseudaquabacterium. The sequence continues at coordinate 1,815 of JANLZT010000474.1, forward strand.
GGCATGCCAGAGGGCAGCCGGCAAGTCTTCTCACTGGCTGCCGGCGAGGCCTTTGGTGATCGAAACCCAGCGCTGCTGCAGCGGGTCAAGCGCAGCCTGCTGGCCGAGCTGGGCGACCCGGACGCCGACTACGCGGTGGGCGATGTGCTGCAGTTCCCCACCCCCGCAGGCGACGGCAGTTATGCCGGCGTGGTGCGTGAGCTGGGCGGCGGGCCGCAGGGCTGGTTGCTGTTCGACTTCAACCACCCGCTGGCCGGCCAGCCGGTGAGGTTTGAAGTGCAGGTCATCGCGGTGCTGTGATGAGCGATGCCCTGCCAAGCCTGCGGGTTGACGATGTGCTGCTGGCCGAGCCGCGGGGCTTTTGTGCCGGCGTTGACCGGGCCATCGAGATCGTCGAGCGCGCGTTGCGCAAGTACGGCGCGCCCATCTATGTGCGCCATGAGATCGTGCACAACACCTATGTGGTCAACGATCTCAAGGCCAAGGGCGCGATCTTCATCGAGGATCTGGCCGATGTGCCGCCCGGCGCCACCCTGGTGTTCAGCGCCCACGGCGTGAGCCAGGCGGTGCGCGGCGAGGCCGCAGTGCGCGGCTTCCAGGTGTTTGATGCCACCTGCCCGCTGGTCAGCAAGGTGCATGTCGAGGTCGCCAAGCTGGCCCGCGAGGGCTATCAATTCATCATGATCGGCCACAAGGGCCACCCCGAGGTGGAGGGCACCATGGGCCAGCTGTCCGAGGGCATCTACCTGGTCGAGGACGTGGCCGACGTGGCCCGTGTGCAGCCATGCGGCCTGGCGCAGAAGCTGGCGGTGGTGACCCAGACCACGCTGAGCGTGGACGACGCGGCGGCGATCCTGGCCGAGGTCAAGCGGCGGTTCCCGCAGGTGCGCGAGCCCAAGCAGCAAGACATCTGCTACGCCACCCAGAACCGCCAGGACGCCGTCAAGATCATGGCGCCGCAGGTCGACATCGTCATCGTGGTGGGCAGCCCGACCAGCAGCAACAGCAACCGCCTGCGTGAGCTGGCTGAGCGCCTGGGCACCCCCAGCCACATGGTGGACGCCGCTGATGACCTGCAGCCGGCCTGGTTTGCCGGCCGGCCGCAGGTGGGGCTGACGGCAGGTGCGTCGGCCCCCGACGTGCTGGTGCAGCAGGTGATTGCGCGCCTCAAAGACCTGGGCGCGCTGAGCGTGCGGCGTATGGCCGGGGTGGAAGAAACGGTGCACTTCCCGCTGCCCAAGGGCCTGGGCGACAAATCGATGGCGCTGGGCGGCCCGCCATCGGCCGACTGACGGTTTGACCGTTTGACCGTTTGACCGTTTTTGGCCGTCTGACAGTTTGACCGTCTGACCCGGGCCGGCTGGCCCTCTTTTTTCTGGATTTTTTTGCATGCTCGACATCACCCTGCTGCGCCGTGACCTGCCCGCCGTGGTGGCCCGGCTGGAAGCCCGCAAGACCCCGCAGCCCTTCCTCGACGTCGCCCGTTTTGGCGCGCTGGAGGCTGAGCGCAAGACCCTGCAGACCCGCACCGAG
>JANLZT010000505.1:0-2425 GCA_031366465.1 Betaproteobacteria bacterium
TGGCTGGCTTCGAGATGGGCCTGGCGCAGTGCTGTGTCGGCGGGTGCGCTGCGCCACTCGTGGTCGGCTCCTTTCTGGTCCTGCGCCAGGGCTGCCAGGCCGGCTTGCAGGGCGGCCCACTCGCCCGCCCAGGCCGCCAGGCGCTGGGCAATGGCGGCCAGGCGCTGGGCCCGGGCGGCGGCGCGGGCGGCAAAACCGATGTAGACCGCCGCTGGCTTGTGCCAGGCGCCGGCCAGCGCACCGAGCCGGAAACGGCCGTCGGGGCAGACCCAGCTTTCGGCGTCCAGCGGGTCTTGGGCGCTGCAGGCCACGCTGGCCAACAGGCGTTCGACGACGGCGGCGGGCACCACGATGTCGGTGGCGCTGTCGGTGGCGCTGGCCGCTTGCAGCCACTGGTCCAGCGCTGCGGCCTGCGGCGGCCGGGGCGTGAGCTGGCTGTCGTGCAGCAGGGTCTGGCCGTCGGCATCCTGCAACTGGCCGCTGGGCCAGACCCAGGCGTCGAGCAGGCCGGCGGCCTCCAAGGCTGCTTCCAGACCGGCGCGCTGGGGCGGTGTGACCTGGCTGCGGAAATCCAGCAATTGCCACAGCGGCGCGCCAGGCCGGGCCGGCGCGGCAGGGCTGCGCGCATCCACGGCCCGGGTGTGGGGCGCGGGCGGCGCGGCGTCGATGCCGGCCAGCAGCCCGGCCTGCTCGGCCAGCAGCGCCTGCTGCTCAGCGTGCAGCAGGTGTTGTTGGCCATCCAGCGCCACCCGGCGCGCGGCGTGTTGCAGGCTGGCGGCCTGCTGGGCCTGTTGCAGCAGCGCCTGGGCCGGGTTGTCGCCCTGCAAGCTGGCCACCCAGTCGGCCAGGTCGGTGAGGGCCGCCTGGGTGGCCGCCGCTGCCAGCGGCAACTGGCGCAGGCCGTCGGTGTGGGCCTGCCAGGCATCCACCAGCGCCTGGCCTTGGGCTTGCACGGCGGCGTCGGCCTGGGCGCGGCGGGCGGCGGCGGCCTCAGTGGCGTCCAGGGCCTCGTCGCGGGCTTGCCGGCGCTGCTGGGCCAGCGCGCTGGCCTGGGCCAGCTCGGCATGGCGCTGGCGCAGCAGCGTGATCTGCTCGCGCCGGCCGGCCAGCAGGGCCCGCAGCGCGGCCGGCGCGGCATCGAAGCTGCGGGCGGCCAGCGCCACCAGGGCCTCGGCCGGCAGCGCTGCCAGCGGCTGGCTGGCCAGCGCGGCGGCCAAGCCGCTGGCCTGCGCCGCTGCGGCCAGCGCCTGGCGGGCCTCGGCCAGCAGCAGGCCGGCGCGGGCCAGGCGCTGTTCGGCGGCCTGGGTTTCCAACTGGCTGCGGGCCAGCCGGCGGCGGGTTTCGGTGGCCGCGGCCTGTGCCAGCAGCAGGGCCGCCGCGCGGGCCTCGGCCTCGCGCTGGGCGCCCTCCAGCCGGTTGGCGTCCTGCATCGCCGGGTCGGCCAGCAGGGTGTCGACCCGGGTGCGCTGGTGCAGCAGGGCCAGCTCGGCGTCGGTCAGCGCGCTGCGGGCATCGGCCTCGTGCAGTGCGCTGGCCTGCTGGCGCGCCAGCGTGTCTTGCCGGGCCCGGCTGGCGCTGTCGAACTCGGTCTGGGCCTGGCGCAGCGCACGCGCCTGGCGCCGGCTCTGGGCCCCGGCATAGGCCCGGTAGCGCGCGTCAAACCGGTTGATCGCCGTGGCCATGGCCTGGTAGTCCTCCAGTTGGCGGCGGTCTTCTTCGAGTTGGCCCAGGGCCTCGGCCACATCGTGCAGCAGCTCGGCGGCCAGCGGCGGCAGGGCCTCGGTCAGGGCCTGGGACAGCGCACTCTCGTCGGGCTTTTTGGACAACTGCGGCGCGCGCAGCTGGATCAGGGTGTCCATCAGCGCGTCGTAGCGCCGGGGGCCCAGGTGGAACAGGCGCTCGTCCACCGCGCGGCGGTAGGCCTGGCCGGTGTCAAAGACCTGGCCGACGCCCTGCAAGGCCTCGCGCAGCCGCTCCTTGCCCAGCACCTGGCGCTGCGGGCTGGTCAGCCACCAGTGCTGGTTCAGGCGCTGGGCGCGGCCGTGCGGGGCGTCGTCCAGCACGAAGTACCAGCTGTCGACCTGCGCCCGCGCGGCGCTGGCCGACAGCCCGGCGCCCAGCGTCAGGTAGTGCGGCGTGCCGTCCTCAGCCAGGCGGCCGAACTCGATCCAGGCATAGCCGACGCGGCGGTCATAGCTGCCCAGCAGAAGGTTCCAGGCCATGCGCTTGCCGGCATCACCATCGGGCTCGATGCGGGACGGCAGCAGCCGGGCATCGAGCAAAAACGGCAGGGTCAGCGACAGCACCTTGGACTTGCCGGTGCCGTTGTTGCCGCGCAGCAGCAGGTGGCCGTCGCGGAACCAGAACTCCTCGCTGTCGTAGTGGTAGAGCTCGACCAGGCCCAGCCGCAGCGGCTGCCAGCGCG
>JANLZT010000517.1:0-2212 GCA_031366465.1 Betaproteobacteria bacterium
CGATGGCCAGCACCATGCCAAACAGGGTCAGCACATTGATCGAGTAGCCCATCACCAGCAGCATGCCGAAGGTGCCCAGCAGCGCCACCGGCACCACGATGGTGGGGATCAGCGTGTAGCGCAGGTTCTGCAAGAAGATCAGCATCACCATGAACACCAGCGCCACCGCGATGGCCAGGGTCTCGACCACCTGCTTGATCGAGATGCGCACGAACTTGGAGGTGTCGTAGGGGATGCGGTATTCCACCCCCGGCGGGAAGAAGGCCTTCAGCTCGGCCATGCGCTGCTTGACGGCGTCGGCGGTGGCCAGCGCATTGGCGGTGGGCGACAGCTGCACCGCCACGCCGCTGCTGGGCCGGCCGTTCAGCCGCGCGAAGGTGCCATAGCTCTGCGCGCCCAGCTCGATGCGGGCCACATCGCGCAGCCGCACCGACGAGCCATCGGCATTGGCCCGCAGCACGATGGCGCCAAACTGCTCGGGCGTGGCCAATTGGCCGTTGACGACCAGGGTGGCGCTCATAGGCTGGCCGCCGACGCTGGGCTGCTCGCCCAGGGTGCCGGCCGAGACCTGCGCGTTCTGCGCCCGGATCGCGCTGCTCACGTCAACCGGGCTCAGGCCGACGGCCACCAGCTTGGCCGGCTCCAGCCAGATGCGCATCGCGCGCTCGGTGCCAAAGAGCTGGGCCTGGCCCACGCCGGCGATGCGCTGCAGCTCGGGCTGGATGTTGCGTGCGGCGTAGTCGCCCAGGCTGGTGGGGTCGTCGGCCGGGTTGGTGGAGGTGATCGAGACAAACAGCAGAAAGTTGGCCCGCGCCTTGTCGATGCGCACCCCCTGCTGCACCACCGCGCTGGGCAGCCGCGGCGTGGCACGCGACAGCCGGTTCTGGATCTCGACCTGCGCTAAGTCGATGTTGGTGCCGGTCTCGAAGGTGGCGGTGATCGACCCGCTGCCATTGGCCTGGGCGATAGCCTCCATGTAGATCATGCCCGGCGCGCCGTTGAGCTCTTGCTCGATCACCGACAGCACGCTGTCCTCCAGCACCTTGGCCGACGCACCGGGGTAGGCGGTGTTGATGACGATGGTCGGCGGCGCCACGCTGGGGTATTGCGCCACCGGCAGCTTGGTGATGGCCACCCCGCCGAGCGCGGCGATGAACAGCGCGATCACCCAGGCAAAGATCGGGCGGTCGATGAAGTAAGCCGAAAACATCGGTGTGGGCTCCGGGTCAGCGGCTGGCGGCCGGGGCCGGGGCGGATGCTGGGGCCGATGCAGACACCGACGCCGACGTCGATGCCGACATGGCGGCACCCGGCGCGGCCCAGGGCACCGGGTTGACCGCTGCGCCCGGGCGCAGCTTCTGGAAGCCGTCCACCACCACCCGATCTCCGGCGGCCAGGCCGCCCAGCACCACCCAGTCAGCGCCCAGGCTGGCGCCGATCTGGATGCTGCGCGGCGCGGGCTTGTTGTCAGCGCCCAGCACCAGCACGCTGTCGCCGCCCGCGCCACGGGTCACCGCCTGCTGCGGCAGGCGGATCGCATGGTCGCTGCTGGCCTGGGCCAGGCGCACCTTGACAAACAGCCCCGGCAGCAGCAGGCCCTGCGGGTTGGGCAGCTCGGCACGCAGGCTGACCTGGCCGGTGGCGGCGTCCACCGTGGGGTCGGCAAACAGCAGTTTGGCGGTTTGCGCCACCTCGCTGCCGTCGTCCAGCAGGATGCGGATCGCGGCACCCGCCCCGGTGCGTTGCAAGGCGCCGGCATCAAAGGCCTTGCGCAAGCGCATCGCATCGGCCGCCGATTGGGTGAAGTTGACATACAGCCGGTCGGTCTGCTGGATCAGCGCCATCTGGGTGGCATCACCCTGGCCCACCAGCGCGCCCTCGGTCACCAGTGAGCGGCCGATGCGGCCGTCAATCGGCGCCTTGATCGACGCGTAGTCGAGGTTGATGCGGGCGCTGGTGGCGGCGGCGCGCGCGCTGGCCTGCTCGGCCTGGGCCTGCTTGAGGGTGGTCTGGGTCACCAGCCACTCCTGCGCGCTGATGGCCTTGGCCTCGGCCAGCGGCTGGTTGCGCTGCAGCTGCGCCTGCGCCTGGGCCACGCCGGCCTCGGCCCGCGCCAGGCTGGCCTCCGTGCTGGCCAGCGCCGCCTGGAAGGCCGCCGCGTCGAGCTGGAACAAGGGCTGGCCGGCCTTGACCAGCGCGCCCTCGGTGAACA
>JANLZT010000538.1:0-4250 GCA_031366465.1 Betaproteobacteria bacterium
TAGGCCGCATGCATGCGCGCACCCGAGACCGCCTCGTACATGTCGAAGATGTCTTCGCGCTCGCGGAAGCAATAGAGCAGGACGTTCATTGCCCCGCAGTCGATGCTGTGCGCACCCAGCCACAGCAGGTGATTGAGTAGGCGCGTCAGCTCCGAGAACATCACCCGGATGTACTGCGCGCGCTCGGGCACCGTGACGCCCATCAGGCGCTCGATGGCCAGGCAGTAGGCATGCTCGTTGCACATCATCGACACATAGTCGAGCCTGTCCATGTAGGGCAGCGACTGGATGAAGGTCTTGCTCTCGGCCAGCTTCTCGGTGGCGCGGTGCAGCAGACCGATGTGCGGGTCAGCGCGCTGGATGACCTCGCCGTCCAGCTCCAGTACCAGGCGCAGCACACCGTGCGCCGCCGGATGCTGGGGCCCGAAGTTCAGGGTGTAGTTCTTGATCTCAGCCATGAACGACTCTGCTGCTGGGGGCGGCGCTCAATGCAAGCCTCCATAGTTGTCTTCGCGGATGATGCGCGGCGTGATCTCGCGCGGCTCGATCGTCACGGGCTGGTAGATCACCCGCTTCTGCTCGGCGTCATAGCGCATCTCGACATGGCCCGACACCGGGAAGTCCTTGCGCATCGGGTGGCCGATGAAGCCGTAGTCGGTGAGGATGCGGCGCAGGTCGATGTGGCCGTCGAAGATCAGGCCGAACATGTCGAAGGCCTCGCGCTCGAACCAGTTGGCCGACGACCACACCTCGGTGAGCGAGGCCACCATGGGCAGGTCGTCATCGGGTGCAAACACCTTCAGGCGCACACGCCAGTTGTGGCTGATGCTCAACAGGTGTGAGACCACTGAGTAGCGCATGCCGTCCCAGGGCCGGTCTTTCCAGCTGCTGTGGTCAATGCCGCACAGATCGATCAATTGCTCAAACTTGAGCGTGGCGTTGTCGCGAAGGGTGCCCGCCACGTCGAGGTAGTCGGCCGCCGCCACCGTGATCGAAATCTCGCCACGCTCGCGCTTGAAGGTCTTGATCTTGTCGCCCAGCACGGCTTCGAGCGCGGCTTGCAAATTGTCTAGTCTTTGCGTCATCGGTGTCAGGCTCGTGCGATGGTGTTTTCACGGCGGATCTTGGCCTGCAGCTGCAGGATGCCGTAGAGCAGCGCCTCGGCGGTGGGTGGGCACCCGGGTACGTAGACATCCACCGGCACGATGCGGTCGCAACCTCGCACCACCGAGTAGCTGTAGTGGTAGTAGCCGCCGCCATTGGCGCAGGAGCCCATGCTCAGCACCCAGCGCGGCTCGGCCATCTGGTCGTAGACCTTGCGCAGCGCCGGGCCCATCTTGTTGCACAAGGTGCCGGCGACGATCATCAGGTCGCTCTGGCGTGGACTGGGGCGGAACAACATGCCGAAGCGGTCGATGTCATAACGCGCCGCACCGGCGTGCATCATCTCCACTGCACAGCAGGCCAGGCCAAAGCTCATCGGCCACAGCGAACCGGTCTTGGACCAGTTGATCAGCTTGTCCACCGAGGTGGTGACAAAGCCTTCTTTCAATACGCCTTCGATGCCCATCTTGATTCCTCGTGAAACGTCTGCGTGGCAAGCCGGCCGAATTGCAGCCTCACTCCCAATCGAGCGCGCCTTTTTTCCACTCGTAGATGAAACCCACCACGAGGATGGCGAGAAAGATCATCATCGCCCAGAAGCCAGCCGCCCCGATGTCGCGCAGCGATGCGGCCCAGGGGAAGAGGAAGGCGATTTCCAGGTCGAACAGGATGAAGAGGATGGCCACCAGGTAGTAGCGCACATCGAACTTCATGCGGGCATCTTCAAACGCCTCGAAGCCGCACTCATAGGGGCTGTTCTTGGCGGCATCAGGGCGCTGCGGCCCGAGCAGATAACCCAGCAGCTGGGGTGCCACGCCAACCGCCACGCCAACCACGATGAACAGGATGACAGGGAGGTACTGTTGCAGGTCCATGGTGAGCGGCAGGGGGTTGTGGGCACATCCTGCCTGAGGCCGGATCAGGCTTGGGCAAGACGTCAAAGAACCTGGTGCCGTCGGCGAGACTCGAACTCGCACAGCTTTCGCCACTACCCCCTCAAGATAGCGTGTCTACCAATTTCACCACGACGGCACGGGTGCCAGGCCAGGGCCTGGACACTGCTCAACTTGCGTGAGGAATTGCTCGCTGAACAGCCTTGAATTCTATACTGGAAAAACGCTGTTCTTCGGGTTAGTGCGGAGCTTGCGGCGCACCGGCGGCGCCCTGTTGCGCCAGCCCGATCTACCCACTGTCAGCGCGTCGGGATGGTACCGGCCGAGGCTGCCGTTGCCGCCACCGCAGATGCAGACACAGCCGCAGCACCGGATGCCGAGGTCGGCGCACTGGCCGGGATGACGGCCCGGTCCAGCACGCTGGCGCCGGTGCTGGGGGCACGCGCCGACACGCTGTTGGACAAATAAGCCAGGGTCAAGGTGCAGACGAAAAACACCGCCGCACAAACCGCTGTGAAGCGCGACAGGAAATTGGCACTGCCGGTGGCACCGAACAGGCTGCCCGAGGCGCCGCTGCCGAACGACGCCCCCATGTCGGCGCCCTTGCCATGCTGCACCAGCACCAGGCCGATCATGGCGATGGCCGCCAGCAGTTGCACGATCAGCACCAGATTTGTCCAGACTTGCATTTTTTGATTGCTCCAAGGATGTCTTGTGTTGCGGGCGTGGCCTTTGGGCCGGCGCCGCCTGGGTCAGCCGGCCGCGCGGCAGATGGCGATGAAATCGGCTGCTTTCAAGCTGGCACCGCCGATCAGCCCGCCGTCGATGTCGGGCTGGGCCAGCAAGCTGGCGGCGTTGTCGGGCTTCATGCTGCCGCCATAGAGGATCTTCATGCCGTCGGCTTGCGGCGTGGCGGCTTTCAACTGGGCGCGCAACAGGGCGTGCACCGCCTGCGCCTGCTCGGGTGTGGCGACCCGGCCGGTGCCGATGGCCCAGACCGGCTCGTAGGCCACCACCATCTCCGCCGCGCAGTGGCCCAGGGTGTGGATCACCGCCGACAACTGGCGCTTGACCACCGCCTCGGTTTCACCGGCTTCGCGCTGGGCCAGCGTCTCGCCCACGCAGACGATGGGCGTCAGGCCCCGCGCCAACGCGGCCTTGGCCTTGTCGGCCACGAGTTGATCGGTCTCGGCGTGGAACTGCCGCCGCTCGCTGTGGCCGACGATGGCGTAGCGGCAGCCAAACTCGGCCAGCATCGCGGCCGACACCTCGCCGGTGTAAGCGCCCTGCGGGTGCACCGATACATCCTGCGCGCCCCAGCGCAGATCACTGCCAGCCAGGGCCACCGCTGTCTCTGACAGATAGGGAAACGGCACGCACACCGCCACGTCGCAGGCAAACGGCCGGGCGGCGGCAATGCCGGCCAGCAGCTCGGCATTGGCGCTGTGGCTGCCGTTCATTTTCCAGTTGCCGGCCACGAGTTTGCGTCGCATGGTGTGCCTTTCGAAGCTCAAATCCGACTGCTGATCAGACAGTCCAGTCGAGCACGATCTTGCCGACATGCTGGCCCGATTCCATCAGCGCATGGGCCTGGGCCGCCTGCGCCGCCGGGAACACCCGGTGGATCACCGGCTTGATCTTGCCGGCCTCGATCAAGGGCCAAACCTGCTGGCGCAGTGCCGCGGCAATCGCGGCCTTGAAGGCAATCGGCCGGGGCCTCAGGGTGGACCCGGTGATGGTCAGCCGGCGGCGCAGCACCTCACCGGCATTGAAGCCGCTGTTGAGGCCACCCTGCACCGCGATGATGACGATGCGGCCGTCCTCGGCGGTGCATTGCACCTCGCGCGCCACATAGTCGCCGGCCACCATGTCCAGCACCACGTCGGCACCCAAGCCGCCTGTGGCGGTCTTGACCTCGGCGACGAAGTCTTGCGTCTTGTAGTTGATGCCGACATCGGCCCCCAGCGCCATGCAAGCTGCAACCTTGTCGTCGCTGCCTGCGGTCGCAATCACTTTGGCACCGTCCTTGCCAAACACGGCCTTGGCCAACTGAATGGCGGTGACACCAATGCCGCTGGAACCACCCTGCACCAGCAGCGTCTCGCCAGCCTGCAGCCGGCAACGGTCGAAGACGTTGGACCAGACGGTGAAGAAAGTCTCGGGCAGGCTGGCCGCTTCGATGTCGCTCAGGCCCGCCGGCACCGGCAAGCACTGCGCGATGGGCGCGGTGCACTGTTCGGCATAACCACCGCC
>JANLZT010000547.1:0-2262 GCA_031366465.1 Betaproteobacteria bacterium
CCCCAAACGGCCTCGCGCAAGCATCGGCCGGTCAACGCGCCGCAGCGCGCTCGGTCACGATCTTGGGCGTGATGAAGATCAGCAACTCGGTCTTGGTGGAGACCTTGGTGGTGTTGCGGAACAGCGCCCCCACCACCGGCACATCGCCCAAGAATGGCACCTTGTTGACATCACTGCTGTCAGTCTGCGTGAAGATGCCACCGATCACCACGGTGCCGCCGTTCTCCACCAGCACCTCGGTCTGGACATGCTTGGTGTCGATCGCAAAGCCCTGCGGCGTGCTCTGGCCCACGCTGTCCTTGTTGATGTCGAGCACCATGATCACGCTGCCCTCGGGGGTGATCTGCGGCTTGACTTCCAGCTTCAAGTTGGCCTTGCGGAACTGGATCGAGGTGGCGCCGCTGGAGGTGGCCACCTGGTAGGGCAGCTCGGTGCCCTGCTCGATGATGGCCTTGTTCTGGTCGGCGGTGATCACCCGCGGGCTGCTGATGATCTTGCCCTTGCCGTCGGCCTCCAGCGCCGACAACTCCAGGTTGAGAAAGCGGTTGGCCGCCGGGCTGAACAGCGACAAGGCAAAGCTGGGCAGGCTTTGGCCGCCAAACACCGAATTGATGGTGTTGCCCGGCAGGTTGACAAAATTGCTGTTGGCATAGGCCGCCGCCGTGGCAGCACTGCCGGCCAGGCCGGTCTGCAAGGTCTGGTTGGCCACGCCGCCGGCATTGCCACCGACGGTGACGTAGTTGCCACTGCCCACCGAGTAACCCGGAATGCCGCCCTGGATGCCGCGCAGGTCAGACGCCCCCAACTTGATGCCCAGGGTGCGGCCAAACTTGTCGTCGGCCTCGACGATGCGGGCCTCGATCAGCACCTGGCGCACCGGGATGTCGATCTTGGCGATCAGCACCTGGATCTCTTCGAGCTTGCTGGGGATGTCGGTGACAAACAGCTGGTTGGTGCGGGTCTCGAAGATCACGCTGCCGCGCGGCGACAGGATGCGCTGGCCCTGGCTGTTGCCCCCCGCACCAGTACCGCCAGCGCCGCTGCTGCTGCCGGCAGCGCCGCTGCTGTCGCTGCGGCTGCTGCTGCCCGTCCCACTCTGGCCGCCCAGGCCCTTGGCGACCTCGTCGGCGCGGGCGTAGTTGAGCTGGAAGGACTGGGTACGCACCGGCTCAAGTTCGGCAATCTTTTTCTTGGATTCCAGCTCCAGTTGCTCTTTGGCGGCCAACTCGTCCTTGGGTGCGATCCACAGCACATTGCCGTTCTTGCGCACGCCCAGGCCCTTGCTCTGCATGATGATGTCCAGGGCCTGGTCCCAGGGCACGTCCTTCAGGCGAAGCGTGACATTGCCGGTCACGGTATCGCTGGTCACCACGTTGAAGTTGGTGAAATCGGCGATCACCTGCAACAGTGCGCGCACCTCGATATTCTGGAAGTTGAGCGACAGCTTCTCGCCGGTGAAGCCCGGGCCTTGGGTGAGCTTGTTGGGGTCGGCCTTGACCGGGCGCACCTCCAGCACAAACTGGTTGTCGCTCTGGTAGGCGCTGTGCTCCCAGTTGCCGCGCGGCTCGACCACCATTCGCACCCGGTCACCGCTCTGGAAGGTGGTCACGCTCTGCACCGGGGTGCCAAAGTCGGCCACGTCCAGGCGGCGCCGCAAGGTCTCGGGCAGGCTCGAGCGCAGGAACTCGACCACCAGGCTCTGGCCCTGCTGGCGGATGTCCACGCCCACCTGGGTGCTGGCCAGCGCCACCACCACCCGGCCGGCGCCGTCGCCACCGCGACGGAAGTCGATGTCGCGCAGCGGCAGCCGGTCCTGGTTTTGGGGCGCGGCGAAGTGCACCGCATCGTTGGGCACCGGGGCGACAGCCACCGCACCGGCGTTGTCGAGCACCACCACCAGCACTTTGCCTTGCAACTCGGTGCGGTAGTTGGCAGCCTGGCGCAGATTGAGCACCAGGCGCGTGCGCTCACCGGCCTGGGCCACCGCCACCGAGCGCAGATTGCCCTGGTTGATGTCAACCACCGATTTGCCCAGGGCATTGCCGACGCCGGGCAGATCCAGCGCGATGCGCGGCGGCGCCTGCACCGCAAAGCCGGCGGGCAAGGCCGTCAGCGCCTCGGACAGCTCAATGCGGACCACGTCGGCACCGGCCTGCTGGCTGCTGCTGATGGCGGTGATGGTCACGCCGCCTGGCGTGGCCGGGGTGGCCGGCGCCGAGGCGGCGGCCGGAGGGGTGGCCTGGGCCAGCACCGCCATCGGTG
>JANLZT010000548.1:0-8842 GCA_031366465.1 Betaproteobacteria bacterium
GCGTTGCAGTTGGCGGCGGAGGGAGTCTTTCATCGGCGCTTTGGCGGTGCCGCAGCGCGCAGCGGGCCCAAAGGCACTGCGCAGCAGCAGCGGCGGTGCAGCTAGGGCTGCGGGTCGGACGCCGGGTCGGATGCCGGGTCAGATGCCGGGTCAGATGCCAGATCAGGTGCCGGGTTGTGCGGGGCCTGGCGCAGGAACAGCCGCGACACGGTCTGCGCCATCTGGCGCCGCGCCTCGCCGTCGCTGGCGTGCAGCTCGGCCAGGGTGCCGTGCAGCAGCTTTTGGGTCAGGCCGCGTGACAGGGCTTCGAGCACGCTGTCGATGTCGGCGCCCTTGGCGAGCTGCTTGCGGGCGCGGGCGATCTCGGCCGCGCGCCAGGCGTCGGCCTGGGCCTGCAGCGCCTGGATCAGCGGCACCGTGGCGCGCTGGTCCAGCCAATGCACAAAGCTTTGCACCCCGGCGTCGATGATGGCCTCGGCCTGGGCCACGGCGGCCTGGCGCTTTTCGCCGGCCGACTGCACCAGCGCCGCCAGATCGTCCACGGTGTAGAGGTAGACATCGGACAGGCTGGCCACCTCGGGCTCGATGTCGCGCGGCACGGCCAAATCGACCATGAACATCGGGCGGTGGCGGCGCGCCTTGAGCGCACGCTTGACAGCACCCAGGCCGATGATGGGCAGGCTGCTGGCGGTGCACGAGACGATGGCATCGAACTCATGCAGGCGCTGCGGCAGGTCGGCCAGGCGCAGGGCCTGCGCGCCGAAACGCGAGGCCAGCTTCTCGCCCCGCTCCAGCGTGCGGTTGGCAATTGCCATGGCCTTGGGCGCGCGCGCCGCAAAGTGGGTGGCCACCAGCTCGATCATCTCGCCAGCGCCGACAAACAGCACCTGGATGTCCTGCAGGTCTTCGAACAACTGCGCCGCCAGCCGCACCGACGCCGCCGCCATGCTGATCGAATGCGCGCCGATCTCGGTGGACGTGCGCACGTCCTTGGCGACCGAGAACGAGCGCTGGAAGAGTTGGTGCAGCGTGCTGCCCAGGGTGCCGGCAGCATCGGCCTCGCGCACCGCCTGCTTCATCTGGCCCAGGATCTGCGGCTCGCCCAGCACCATCGAATCCAGCCCCGAGGCGACGCGAAACGCATGCCGCGCGGCGGCTTGTGACTCCAGCAGATAGCTGTGCTGGCGCAGTTGCTCGGCGCTGACGCCGCCCTGCGCGGCCAGCCAGTCCATCGCCGGGCTGACCAGGGCCTGCACTTGCGCCGGCTCGGCCGCCACATACAGCTCGGTGCGGTTGCAGGTCGACAGCAGCGCGGCCTCGGGCAGGGCGCGCATCAGCCGTTCCCGAAAACCACGCAGCGCGGGCGAGAGCTGTTCGGGCGAAAACGCAAAGCGGCCACGCAGATCCAGCGGCGCGGTCATGTGGTTCAGGCCCAGGGTGAACACACTCATGACCCGATTATAGAATTTGCCTTTTGTCTCGCCGACAGGCAGGGCGGCACCGCAGCGGGCTGGGCTTGACCTGTGTCAAGCGCAAAGCCGGCCGGCCGCCGATCAGCAGCGATCCATGGGCCCACTTGATCTGTTCTGGCACCTTGCCAACTTGCTGGCGCCGGCTTTGGGCATGGCGCTGATCGCCCCGACCTTGGCCAAGCTGCTGTGGCGCGACGCGCTACGCCGGGCGCCTTGGGCCGCACTGGCCGCCTGGGTGGGCGCGGTGGGCGTGATCGTGCTGCTGGGCGGCCTGGTGCTGCTGGGGCGCGACGGCCGGATGGCCACCTACGCCACGCTGGTGGTCGCCAGCGCTGGGGTGCTGTGGTGGCGCGGGGCGCGTTGACGCCCGCGTGGGTTCAAGCCGCCAGGCTGCGCTCAGCCGTCAGCACCTCACCCCGCAGTGAATGCGGCAGCGCCTGGGTGATGCGCAGGTCCAGCATCTGGCCGACCAGCCGTGCCGATTGCGGCCCGCCGTCAAAGTTGACGATGCGGTTGCACTCGGTGCGGCCCATCAGCTCGGCGGCACCCCTCGGGCCAGGTCGTCGGCTCGGGCCTTCGACCAGGATGGTCTGCAGCGTGCCCACGCGCATGGCGCTGATGCGTTGCACATTGCCCTCGATCAGCGCCTGCAACTGCTGCAAACGCTTCAACTTGAGGTCTTGCGGCGTGGCGTCAGTCAGGTTGGCGGCCGGCGTGCCGGGGCGCGGGCTGAAGACAAAGCTGAAGCTGGCGTCGAAGCCGATCTGCTCGATCAGTTGCAAGGATTTCTGGTGGTCGTCCTCGGTCTCGCCGGGGAAGCCGACGATGAAATCGGTGGACAGGCTGATGTCGGGCCGCACCAGGCGCAGTTTCTTGATCGAGCTTTTGTACTGCAGCGCGGTGTAGCCGCGCTTCATCGCCATCAGGATGCGGTCAGACCCATGCTGCACCGGCAGGTGCAGGTGGTTGACCAGCTTGGGCAAGCGGCCATAGGCCTCGATCAGGCGCGGGCCGAACTCATTCGGGTGGCTGGTGGTGTAGCGGATGCGGGCGATGCCGGGGATCTCGTGCACACAGTCCAGCAGCAGCGCAAAGTCGGCGATCTCAGCCGTTCCTTTGGCATCTCGACCCATCTTGCCCCGGTAGCCGTTGACGTTCTGGCCCAGCAGCGTCACCTCCTTGACACCCTGGTCGGCCAGGCCGGCCACCTCGACCAGCACGTCGTCAAACGGCCGGCTCACCTCCTCGCCCCGGGTGTAGGGCACGACGCAGTAGCTGCAGTATTTGCTGCAGCCTTCCATGATCGAGACAAAGGCCGAGGCGCCGTCCACTTTGGCCGGCGGCAGGTGGTCGAACTTTTCGATCTCGGGGAAGCTGATGTCCACCTGCGCGCGGCCCTGGGCCTGGCGCTGGGCCAGCAACTGCGGCAGGCGGTGCAGGGTCTGCGGGCCGAAGACCACGTCCACATAGGGCGCGCGGTCGAGGATGGCCGCACCCTCCTGGCTGGCCACGCAGCCGCCCACGCCGATCAGCACGCCGCGGGCCTTGAGGTGCTTGACGCGGCCCAGGTCGGAGAAGACTTTCTCCTGCGCCTTCTCGCGCACCGAGCAGGTGTTGAACAGGATCAGGTCGGCCTGCTCGGGGTCGGTGGTGGGCTCATAGCCCTCGGCGGCATGCATCACGTCGGCCATCTTGCTGGCGTCGTACTCGTTCATCTGGCAGCCAAAGCTGCGGATGTAGACCTTCTTGCTCATGGCGGCGTCACTTTGTGCTCAGGGTTTGGTCCAGGTCTGGGCGGCCGGGTTGAAGACCCAGCGTTGCGCGTCCTCAGGGCGGGTGGGCCAGGGTTTGCGGGCGGCTTCGTCGGCGGTCAGGACCCAGACGTCGTGCACGCCGCCCGAGGGTTCGAAGGTGTAGTGCACCAGCAGCGGCTGGCCCACCAGGGCGCCCGACATCTGCAGCATGTTGTTGCTGCCACGGATGCGTGCACCCGGCGACAGGCGCACCGGCCGGCCGTTGAGCAGGGCGTCGGGCGGCTGGGTGATCACCAGCTCACCGCGCAGCGCGTTGGCCGGGAAGGGGCGGGAGGTCTGCGCGGAGGCGGGCGGGGCGGCCAGCATCAGCGTGGCGACCCACAGCAAAACAGTGGTGCAGGCCGGCAAGGCCTGGGGTGCACAGCGGGGCATGGTGTGGATCCAGGGGCTGTGAAACAAGCGGCACCAGGGGCCTGGCGCCGGGGTGAGAGTGTAGGGCGATCAACCCCGACAGGCGGGGCCGGGCCGGCGGTCGGCGCCGAGCGGGCACCTCAAGCGGCCGGCTTGGGTGGCTGCGCCGGGCTGCCCAGCAGCGCCGTGCCGCTGCCGTCCTTGAGCGCCACGCCCGATGTGCGGCGGCGCAGCGCCTCGTGCAGCAGCCAGGCCAGGCGTTGCGCCGCCTGCGCCGGTGGCAGGCCGTCCGGCCGGATGTTGGACACGCAGTTGCGCTGGGCGTCGCTGCAGCCCACCTGCGGTGCATGGGTGAGGTAGGCGCCCAGGCTGTCGGGGGCGCTCAGGCCCGGGCGCTCGCCCAGCAGGATCAGCACCAGCCGGGCTTGCAGCAGGGCGCCGATCTCGTCGGCCAGCGCCACCCGGGCCTGGCTGGCGATCACCAGCGGCGCCAGACTCAGGCCTGGCATCAACAGGGGCAGCAAGGCTGCCAGCAGCGGCGCGGCATGTCGCTGCACCGCCACGGCGGACAGGCCGTCGCCCAGCACCAGCGCCAGGTCCACAGGGCCGCCGGCCAGCGCCTGCAGCCGGTCGGCATCGGCAGCGCTGAGCCGGCGGCCCCAATCGGGCCGGCGCAAATAGCTGGCGCGGTCGGGCGTGCGGCTTTGCACGATCAAGGCTGGCGCCAGCCCGAGGGCGGCCAGATCGCGGGCCAGCGCATCGCTGTCGAGCGCGATGTGCACGGCGTCGCGCGCCTGGGCATGGGCGGCGGCAAAGCGCAGCAACTCGGCGGTGGGCAGGCTGCTGCCGCTGCGGCCCAGGGCGATGCGGGCGGGGGTGTGGCGGCGCAGGTCGGCCCAGGGGTCGGCGGGCGGGGCGGCGTCTTGCCGGGTGGGCAAAGTCATGGGGCTGCGGCCGTCAACAAAGGGCTGAGCGTGCGCGCCAGCGCCGGTGCGCTGGCGGCCGGCAGCAATCGGCCATCCGGCGTTGTGATGCCTTGCTGCTGCAGCCAGGCCTCGAACTCGGGCGCCCGCTTCAAGCCCAGCAACTGGCGCACAAACAGCGCGTCGTGGAAGGAGGTGCTCTGGTAGTTGAGCATCACGTCATCGGCCCCCGGCACGCCCATCATGAAGCTCAGCCCGGCGCTGGCCAGCAGCACCAGCAGGTTGTCCATGTCGTCGCTGTCGGCCTCGGCATGGTTGGTGTAGCAGATGTCGCAGCCCATAGCCAGGCCCAGCAGCTTGCCGCAGAAGTGGTCCTCCAGCCCGGCGCGGATGATCTGCTTGCCGTCGTAGAGGTACTCGGGCCCGATGAAGCCGACAACGGTGTTGACCAGCAGCGGCCGGTAGCGCCGCGCCACCGCATAGGCCCGCGCCTCCAGCGTCTGCTGGTCCACGCCGTGGTGGGCATTGGCCGACAAGGCGCTGCCCTGGCCGGTCTCGAAATACATGACGTTGTCGCCCAGCGTGCCGCGCTGCAATGCCAGTGCGGCAGCATGGGCCTCGTCCAGCAGCGCCAGGTTGATGCCGAAGCTGCGGTTGGCGGCGGCCGTGCCGGCAATCGACTGGAACACCAGGTCGACCGGCGCGCCCTGGGCCATCGCCTGCAGGGTGTTGGTCACATGCGTCAGCACGCAGGCCTGGGTGGGGATCTGGTGGCGCTGGATCAGGCCGTCCAGCAGGCGCAGCAGGCCCGCCAGTTCACCGACGTTGTCACTGGCCGGGTTGATGCCGATCACCGCATCACCGGCGCCGTACATCAGGCCGTCCAGGATGCTGGCGGCGATGCCGGCCGGGCTGTCGGTCGGGTGGTTGGGCTGCAGCCGCACCGCCAGCACCCCGGGCTGGCCCAGCGTGTTGCGAAAGCGCGTGAGCACCCGGCAGCGGCTGGCCACGAGCATCAAATCCTGGTTGCGCATCAGCTTGCTGACGGCCGCCACCATCTCGGGCGTCAGGCCGGGTGCCAGCGCGGCCAGCACCGTCGGGCTGGCCTGGGCCGACAGCAGCCAGTCGCGCAGGCCGCCCACGGTGAGGTGGGCCACCGGCGCAAACGCCGCTGCGTCGTGGCTGTCGATGATCAGCCGGGTGACCTCATCGGCCTCGTAGGGCACCAGCGCCTGCTGCAGAAAGGTGGCCAGCGGCAGGTCGGCCAAGGCCTGCTGCGCTGCCACCCTTTGTTGTTGCGAGCCAGCCGCCAGGCCTGCCAGTTGATCGCCCGAGCGCAGCGGCGTGGCCTTGGCCAACAGGTCGGCCAGGCTGTCGAAGCGGTAGCGCTGCAGGCCCAGCGTGGCGTGGAAGGCCATGGGCCAGCCTAACGCGCCGGGGCCGGGCCTGTCCAGGCTGGCTGGTTGGCTGGTTGGCTGACCAGCTACTGCGCTGGCATCGCGCGGCCAACAGCACCGCAATCGCCCGGCACTTCAACGCTGGCAGGCGGTCGGCTTGAGGTACAAGGCACGGGGGCAGGGGTCTGTCGGGCGATGGTCCGGGCCTGTCCGATGCCCCGACCTGAATATCTCAAAGCCCCTGCCGTGATCCATTTGTTGAACCTCCTGGCCGCCATCGCCCTGCTGGTGTGGGGCACCCACATCGTGCGCACCGGTGTGCTGCGTGTTTTTGGCGAGAACCTGCGCCATGTGCTGGCGCGCAGTTTCGGCAATCGCTTTGCCGCGCTGGCCGCCGGCCTGGGCGTGACCAGCCTGGTGCAAAGCAGCACCGCCACCTGCCTGATCGTGGCCAGCTTTGTCGGCAAGGGCCTGGTGCCCACGGCGGCCGCACTGGCGGTGATGCTGGGCGCCGATGTGGGCAGCTCGATGATGGCGGTGGTGTTCTCGTTCGACCTGTCGTGGCTGTCGCCCTTGCTGATCTTCTCGGGCGTGGTGCTGTTCGTGGCGCGCCAGGCCAGTGCCGCCGGGCGGGTGGGCCGGGTGCTGATCGGCCTGGGCCTGATCACCCTGGCGCTGCAGTTGATCGTCGGCGCCACCCGGCCGTTGACCGACTCTCCGGCGGTGCGCGCCTTGCTGGCGGCGCTGCCCAATGAGGTGCTGCTCGACATCGTGGTGGGTGCGGTGCTGACGGTGCTGAGCTATTCCAGCCTGGCCATCGTGCTGCTGACCGCCACCCTGGCCTCGCAAGGCCTGTTGCCGGCCGGCGTGGCGCTGGGCCTGGTGGTGGGCGCCAACCTGGGCAGTGGCCTGCTGGCGCTGATCGCCACCGGCGCCGACAGCCCCGCCGTGCGTCGCCTGCCGCTGGGCAATCTGCTGTTCAAGATGGCCGGCGCGGCGCTGGCCATCCCGCTGCTGCCGCAGGCCCATGGGCTGCTGCAACAGTACCTGCCCACCGTGCACCAGCAGGTGGTGGGCTTTCACCTCGGCTTCAACCTGGTGCTGGCGGTGGTCTTCATCGGCTTCACCGGGCTGATGGGGCGCTGGGTGGAGCGCCTGTTGCCCGACCCGGCGCAGGGCATGGCTGGCAGCCGGCTCAGCCACCTCGACCCGGTGGCGCTGGCCACGCCGTCGCTGGCCATCACCTGCGCGGCCCGCGAGGCGCTGCACCAGGCCGATGTGGTCGAGACCATGTTGCGCGGCATCCTGCCGGTGCTGCGCGACAACGACCGGGTGCTGGCCGACCAGTTGCGCCGCATGGACGACACCGTCGATGCGCTGTATTCGGCCATCAAGTTCTACCTGACGCAGATTTCGAGCGAGGCCCTGAGCGAGCGCGAGGGCCGGCGCTGGACCGATGTGGTGTCCTTCACCATCAACATGGAGCAGATCGGTGATGGCATCGAGCGGGTGCTGCAAGACATCGAGGACAAGAAGATCTTGCCGGCGCGGCGCTTCTCGGACGCCGGCATGGCCGAGCTGTGCCATCTGCATGAGCGCCTGCTGGCCAATCTGCGCCTGGGCATGAGCGTTTTTCTTGACGGCCATGCCCGCGATGCGCGCAAGCTGCTGGAAGAAAAAGCCCGCTTTCGCGATCTGGAGCATGCCTATGCCGCCAAGCACATCGCCCGGCTGCAAGACAACACCGCCCAGAGCATCGAGACCAGTGCGCTGCACCTGGACTTGCTGTCGGAACTCAAGCGCATCAACTCGCACATCTGCTCGATTGCCTACCCGATCCTGGAGAGCAAGGGCGCCTTGTCGGCCACCCGCTTGCGCAGCTCGCAATTGGGTGGGCTGGATGATTTGACGGCGTGAGATGGCAGGCCCCGCTGTCGCGTCCGCGCCGATGTCGGCCTTCGCGGCTGACGTGCAGATGAATCTGACATCTTCTTGCGTCAATCAAATTGAATCACTAAGATTGGATTTGATGGCTATGGAGACCCGTGATGGAGACGAAAGTGCTGACCGCCCATGTGCCGCTGCCGCTGGCCCAAAAGATTGACGACCTGGCCGCACGACTGGATCGCCCGCGGGCATGGATCGTCAAGCAGGCCTTGGCCGCATGGGTGGGCGAGGAAGAGGAGCGCCACCGCTTGACCCTGGAGGGCATGGCCGATGTCACCGCCGGCCGAGTTGTTGACCAAGCGGATGTAGAGGCCTGGGCGGCGAGCCTGGCAACGGGTAAGCCCTTGCCTGTGCCGCAACGATGAAGCTGCAGTGGTCCAACGAAGCCGTGGCCGATGTCGCGCGGCTTCACGACTTTCTGGCAAAGGTGAACCCGATAGCTGCGGCACGCGCCGCGCAAACCCTGACAGTGGCGCCCAGGCAGCTGCTTGATCGTCCCCAAAGCGGCAGGCAGCTCGATCTTTACCTGCCGCGCGAGGTGCGGCGCATCATCGTCGGCAACTGCGAAATGCGCTATGAGTTGGTGGGCCCTAGCGTCTACATCTTGCGGGTCTGGCACACCCGCGAAGAGCGCTGATGGGCCGGCAGGGATGCCTGCGGCGGGGCTTGCACCTGCCAGCCCGCGCCGATGCTGGGCGCACAAGAAAAAAGCCTCCCGGGTCGTTGACACGGAAGGCTTCAAGACGGGGCTGGTGGCGCTTCAGGGATTCGAACCCCGGACCTGCGGATTATGATTCCGTCGCTCTAACCGGCTGAGCTAAAGCGCCATGAGCCCGTGATTATAGCGGCACCTTTTTGCGGCCTTTGATGGCCGCAACCTTCGAAATGCCCCATGTTCAGCTTCTTCAAGAAAAAGCCGCCAGCGGCCACGCCAGCCG
>JANLZT010000558.1:0-5492 GCA_031366465.1 Betaproteobacteria bacterium
CATTGGCGCGGTGGCCCTGGCCCAGCGCATTGACGCCCGAGTTGACGCCCACCGCCCGGCCCAGCGGGCCGTTGACGATCACCAGCGGGCCGGCAAACATGGTGGTGCACAGGATGCCGTGCATGCCGAACTCGTCGATCAGCGCGGCCTCCACCGCCGCCAACACGATGGGCAGGTATTCGGGCTTGCAGCCAGCCATCACCGCATTGATGGCCACCTTCTCCACCGTGCAGGGCGTCAGGTCGGGCGGCACCAGGCCCAGCACTTCATCGGGCCGGCGGGTGCTGCCGGCCAGCATGCGCAGCACCCGGGCCGGGGTGGGCGGCACGACCGGCAGGCCGTCGGTCCAACCACGGTCGAAGCAGGCCTCGATGGCGTCTTCGGCGTCGCCCAGCGCCACTTCGCGGGATGTCAAGCCGGTCTGGCCGAAGCGCACTTGCAGGTCCTCGGCGATGCCCGGGTCCAGGGTCTTGGACCCGCAGCCGGGGCGCAGCTCGGGCAGGCTGGCACCCAGCGTGGGCAGGCCGCTAATCTGCTGCCAATCGCCCCGGTGCCAGCCATGGGTGCGCGCCACTTCGCGGCCACCGGCGATGCGGATCAGCGTGGGCACGAACTCGATGCCGAGGCGGAAGGAGTGTTCGAGCGTGTCGTCCAGCACCGCACCGGGCAGGCCGGCGGCGTAGGCGGGGTCGTCCTGGATGTAGACGGTGAGGGCCTGGCCGGCCCGGGCCAGCTCGTGCAGCAGCGGCTCGACCAGCCCGCAGGTGGGGCAATCGCGCTTGGCGACGACGATCAAGCCGTCTGGCAAGCCGTCGGTCGCAAGGTCAGGCACGGGCATGGCGCGTCTCGGGCTGCGGGGCGGGGAGAGCGGATGGTGTCACTGCGTGCCGCAGCGCAGCCGTCGCAGGTGCGACAGGGCCGCCGCCGGCACGGCGGACCCCATGGCGCGGGTGCGTCGCCATGGGGTGCCGCCCGCGCGGCAAAATGCCCTGTCCTCCGTGCGCGCAGCAGCACCGAGCCGCTGGCAGGCGCTGGCTGGGCACGGCGCACTTTCACCCTCAACAAAGGTCTTCGATGATCACGCGCAGAAACTTCCAGCTTGCCTCGCTCGCAGCGCTTCCGCTGTCGGCGCCTTTCGTCGCCGGCACCGCTTTGGCACAGCCGACCAAGATCACCCGGGTGGTGGTGGGTTTCCCGGCCGGCGGTGGCAGCGATGTGGCGGCGCGCGCGCTGGTCAGCCGCATCCTGCCCGCATATCCGGCGGGCCTGTTCGTTGAAAACAAGCCCGGGGCCGGAGCTCGGCTGGCGGTGGACCAGGTCAAGGCCAGTGCCCCCGATGGCATGACGATGCTGTTCACGCCGGATTTCCCGATCACCATCTACCCCCACAGCTTCCGCAAGCTGAGCTACGACCCCTTGGCCGACCTGACGCCGGTGGCGGTGGTCGCGCGAACGCCGCTGGCCTTCGTGGTCGGCCCGGCGGTGCCCGAGCGGGTGAAGACGGTTGCGGATTTCGTGGCCTGGGCCAAGGCCAATCCGATGCAGGCGGCGTTCTCGTCGTCCGCCGCCGGCGCCACACCGCACTTCGCCGGCGTGATGTTCGCCCGGGCGGCTGGGGTTGAGCTGCTGCATGTGCCCTACAAGGGCGGCGCCCCGGCGATGCAGGACATGCTGGGCGGCCAGATCGCGTCCGGCTTCCCCGGCGTGGGCGAGGCCCTGCCGCATTTGGCGGGCGGCAAGCTGCGGGTGCTGGCGACCACCGGCGCGCAACGCACACCCTTTCTGCCGGATGTGCCGACCATGGCGGAATCGGGCTACCGCGACGTGGTGGCCGAGGTCTGGGTGGGGGTCTTCATGCCGCCGAGGACACCGCCGGAGATCGTGAACTACGCTGCCAACGCCATCGCCGAGGCCCAAAAGACCCCCGACTTTCAGCAGGCCTTTGGCAAGTTCGCGATGGAGCCGGTGACCGGCACGCCGGAGAGCTTTGGCCGGCGGATCCGGGCCGACCTGGCCGCGTGGGGGCCGATCATCAAGGCGTCGGGCTTTGCGGCTGAGGAGTAGCCGCCCGCCCCCGCAAACCGGCCACGAAGCGGATGGGCTCGGGCGCATAGCACTCGCAGTGCAGCGCGCCGGCCGGTATTTCCAGGATCTCGCCGGCGCGGTAGGTGCGTCGCGTGTCACCACACACCAGCGTCAACTCGCCCTGCTGAACCAGCAGGCGGGTATCGAAGTCGTGGCAGTGGGCTTGGGTGTCTATGCCCTGGTCCAGGAACCGGTGCTTGATCTCCAGATAGCCGTCGCGCCGCAGTTGGGACTCGAATTCGTCGGTGGTCATGGTCATGGTCCTGTCTCCGCTTCAACACCTACTCAGCCTCGGTTCTCGAACACGCCCAGCTTCTGGTGCAGCGGCGTCTCGTCGGCGATGAACAGAAAGGCCGGCGCATCGGCCGACCGGTTGCGCAGCGTCACCCGGCTGTAGCCCGGCGCGCAGGCGGTGTCGGCCTCGTCCAGCGCCAAGTGGGTGTCGTCCACCTGCAGCTCGGCCGCGCCCTCGATCACATGGAAGACCATCGCCGGTGAGCGCTGCGGCAGCCGCAGCAGCTGGCCCGGGCGCAGCATCTGGGCATAAAAACCCAGGATGTTCTGGGCATGGCCGCCGGTCTCGGGGTTGGTGTAGGTGATCTGCACACTTTGCAGATCGGGCTGCTGATCGGCCAGCGCGCTGAGCGCGGCGCGTGCCGCCCCCCACGGATAGCGCAACATCGGGTAGGGCTTGCTGGCACGCTCAAAGTCAACGCTGGGCACGATACCGCCCTGGGCATAGAGCAAGTCGCCGCGCTCGGGCTTGATGGCCTGGCGCGGGCCGTCAATGTGGTAGCTGGCCTCCAGGTAATAGACCAGCGGCAGGTCCAGCACATCCAGCCAGACCACCGGCTGGTCGCCGTCATGGCCATGCTCATGCCACTGGCCGGTGGGGGTGAGGATCAGGTCGCCGCGCGCCATCACGCACTTCTCACCGTTGACAGTGGTGTAGGCGCCCTCGCCCTCGACGATCAGCCGCACCGCATTGGGCGTGTGGCGGTGGGCGGGCGCCCATTCACCCGGCAGCAGCAACTGCATCCCCAAGTAGATGGCGGCGCTGGCCTGCATGTTCTCCAGGCCATGGCCGGGGTTGGCCAGCACCAGCACCCGGCGCTCGGCTTTTTCGATGGGCGTCAGCTCACCGGCCTGCAGCAGCAGCGGCTTGATGGCGGCATAGGCCCAACTGACCGGCCGGGTCTTGAGGCGCGGCTGGGTGGGCGGCAGCAGCGCGCGCAGATTGGGCCAGAGCGGCACCAGGTTCTGCGCCCGCATCGCGGCGATGTAGTCGGCCGGCAGGTCTTCCAGGCGGCCCAGTTCGGTGGTCATGGGGGGTGTCCTCGGGCAGGTAGGCGAAGCGTTGCGCAGCGGCGGCTTGCCGGCTGTGGCCTCACACCAACTCAATCTGCAGCTTGCGGCCCACCAGGGCGGCGGCTCGCTGCAGGGTCGATAGCGTGACGTCGCGCGTCGGGTCCAGCAGCCGGTCAACCTGAGAGCGGCTGGTCTTGAGCAAGACGGCCAGGCGCGACTTGCTGAGCGACTGCTGGGCCATCGCCTCGGTCAACTGCCAGACCACGACTTCCTTGATCGCGATCGTCTGGGTTTCGTCGAAGACGCCTTCGCCCTTGAGGAAATCATCGAGGCTCGAACCGTGATGGGCCTTGCTCATGAAATCAACTCCTTCTGGCGCTTGCGCGCCAATGCCAACTCATCACCAGGCGTTTTCTGCGTCTTCTTGATGAAGGCATGCAGTGCCACCAGGACGCCCTGATCCAGACCAAGCAAGACCCGCGCAATGCGCTTGCTGGGCAGTTCAGTGCGCACCTCCCACAGCCCTTGGCCCATGGGCCGGCAGAGCGGCATCCCGACCGGCCAGCGCCACTGCGCCCGCATCAAATCCTGCCCGACCACCAGGCGGTCCGCCGCATCGAGAGCCTTCAGCCAATCGCGCACCGGCTCTGTGCCACTGCTGTTGCGGTAGAAGACCAGCGGCGTCTTTTGCGGCGTCTCGCTCACCCTGCCTCAACCGCCATCATATGTACCATACAAAGTACAGTTTGATCTGCGCATTCATCGCGCGACGTGGGCTGATTGCCTGGCTGATCATCACTGCGGGGTGGTTGCCGGCGCCGCCGAGACCCGCCACACCACGTCACCCACGTCGTCGGCCACCAGCAGGGCGCCGTCGCGGGCCAGCGCCACACCCACCGGCCGGCCGTAAGACACCTTCTCGTCGGGCGCCAGAAAGCCGCTCAGGATGTCGCGCGGCGGCCCGGCCGGCCGGCCGTTGGCAAAGGGCACGAACACCACCTTGTAGCCGCTCAGCGTGCTGCGGTTCCACGAGCCATGCTGGCCGATGACCATGCCCGCCTGCGCAAAACCCGGCAGCGTGCCGGCGGGCAGCCAGCACAGGCCCAGCGATGCGGTGTGGCCGCCCAGCGCGTAGTCGGGCACCAGGGCGCGGGCCACCGCCGCCGGGTCTTGCGGCACGCGGTCGTCCACGGTGCCACCCCAGTAGCTGTAGGGCCAGCCGTAGAAGCCGCCGTCCTGCACCGCGCTGAGGTAGTCGGGCGGCGTCTCGTCGCCCAGGCCGTCGCGCTCGTTGACCACCGTCCA
This sequence comes from Betaproteobacteria bacterium, assembly GCA_031366465.1. Classification (GTDB taxonomy): domain Bacteria; phylum Pseudomonadota; class Gammaproteobacteria; order Burkholderiales; family Burkholderiaceae_C; genus Pseudaquabacterium. The sequence goes on from JANLZT010000558.1 coordinate 4,699, forward strand.
CAGCCGGCCGCTGTGCGGCTCCCAGGCCAGGCCCACCGGGTTGCGCAGGCCGCTGGCAAAGACCCGGCTGCTGCCGCTGGCCAGGTCGATCTCGTAGATGCAGGCGCGGCCGGCCTCCACCTCCAGGCCGCTTTCGCCGATGTTGCTGAGCGAGCCGACGCCGACATACAGCTTGCGGCCGTCGGGGCTGGCCAGCAGGCTGCGGGTCCAGTGGCCACCGGGCTTGAAGGTGGTAATCGTGCGCCCAGGCCCGCTGATGCGGGTGGCGCCCAGGCTGTAGGGGAAGACGACCACGCCGTCGGTGTTGCCGACATAAAAGCTGTCACCCAGCAGCGCCATGCCGAAGGGCTGGCTCAGGCCGTCCAGAAAGGTCTCGCGGATCTCGGGCACCCCGTCGCCATCGGCATCGCGCAGCAAGGTGATGCGGTTGGGGCTGACGCCGATGGCCGCCGCCCGCCGCAGGGTGCTGACCATGGCATGGCCGAACAGCGACTTGGGCGGGGCCGGCATGAACAGCGCCTCGGCCACCGTGACATCGCCGTTGGGCAGCACATGGATCCAGCGCGGATGCTTGAGCCCGCTGGCAAAGGCCTGCACCTGCAGGCCGGCTGCGGCCACCGGTTTTTGCCCCGGCGCCCAGCCCTGGGCGGTGGGCATCTTGAGGGTAGGGATGCTGCCCTGCGGGCGCCCCACCGGGATGGTGGGCGTGGCACCCAGCGCCTGGGCGGGCACGCTGCCTTGCAGGCGCCGCCACTGGATGGCGGCATCGCCCACCAAGGCGGCGGCTTGCGCCA
>JANLZT010000575.1:0-6026 GCA_031366465.1 Betaproteobacteria bacterium
GCTTCGAGCAGCTCGTCTGAGCTGGGCGGCAGCGCCCGCTGGTGCCAGCCGTAGCCGTTGTCGGGCATGGCCAGGCCGCCCAGCTTGGCCACCACATTCGGGCAGGTGGCTACTTGCTCGATGTCGCGCTGCCACTGGGCAAAGATGGCATCGCGCTGGCCGGCAAAGCGGCCCACGCCCAGCGGCGTGCCGAAGTGGTCCAAGACCAGCGTGGTGCCGGGCACCGCGCGGGCCAGCGCGGCAAAGTCGGCGTTCTGGTGGTGGTAGTGCCAGCTGTCGTAGCTGTAGCCCAGCTCGCCCAGCAAGGCCAGGCCGGCGCGGAAGTCGGCATCGGCAAACAGCCCGGCGGGGGCCCGGCCCGGGATGCTCAGGGCCTCGGGGTGGGGGTCACAGGCGCCGGCATGGCGGATGCCGCGGAACAGCCCGCCGGCCGCCGCCTCGTGGGCCTGCAGCAGCGCGGCCAACTGGGCGGGTGGCAGGCGCAGGTCGGCATGGCCGACGATGCCGGCGATCAGCGCGCCGCCGCCGCCCTCCAGGCTGGCGCGGGCGATGCGGGCCACGAACTCGGTCTCGCCCACCGGGCGCAGGTGTTCGGGGCCGTCGCTGCGGTAGCTGGCGCGGCATTCGATGAACACCGTCTTGGTGATGCGGTGGCCGCTGCCGGTGTCGGCCCACAGGTCGGCCAGCAAATAGGGGCTGCGGCCACCCACCGCCGGCCACAGGTGGTGGTGGGGGTCGATGATCGGCCGGTCGGGGTCGATGGCGGCTTCTTGCACCTGGTTGAGCCAGGCGGTGCTGCCCGGGAGGGGAGAGGTCATGGTCGATTCCTTGTTGGGTTAGGCCTGACGGGCCGGGTCATTCGCCGACATGCACTTCCTCGGTCGGCGCGCTCAGGCCGGCCAGCATCAATTGGCCGCGGCGCCAGCCACCCCAGCGGTACCAGGCCCAGGCGACAAGGGCCGAGCTGATCGACCCAAACGGAAAGCACCACCAGATCGCGTCCATGCCCAGCCAGGGCTGCAGGCCCACCGCGAACGGCACCCGCAGGCCCCACATGGTGGCCGCGAAGATCAACATCGGCGCCAGCATCGCGCCATTGGCCCGCATGACGGCAAACAGCCCCATGCTGACCGACAGCGCGATCCAGCCCCACAGCGCCAGCCGGTTGATGTGGTCGGCCAGCGCCAGCACCTCGCCGCCGGCCGGGATGAACAAGCGCAGCGGCCGGTCGCCCAGCGCCAACATCGCGGCGGTGGCGGCCATCGAGATCAGCAGGCTGGTGAGGCAGCCGCGCAGCGCGATGCGCTCCACCCGGTCCCAGCGGCCGGCGCCGATGTTCATCGCCGCCATCGCCGCCATCGCCGAGGCCAGCGCGTTGGCCGGCAATTGCACATAGGCCCAGAGCTGGGCCGCCGCGCCATAGGCCGCCGCCGCCACTGCGCCGTGGGCATTGACGATGGCCAGCAGCACAAAGTAGGCGCCCTGCACCACCACGCTCTCCATCGCCATCGGCACGCCGCGCCGCAGCAGCAGGCCCAGCAACACTGGGTCGGGCCGCAGGTGGCGGATGTCCTGGCCGTGCAGCGCCAGCGGCAGGCGGCGCGCATAGATGTAGCGGACCAGCGCCGCCAGCGCCACGCCATTGGCCAGCAGGCTGGCCACCCCCAGGCCGGCAATGCCCAGCGCCGGCAGGCCGGCCGCGCCGGTCAGCAGCGCCGGGCCCAGCAGCATCGACAAACCTATCCACAGCAGCGTGAACTTGAACGGCGTGCGGGCGTCGCCTGCGCCGCGCAACATCATCATCAGCACCAGGTAGCTGAAGATGCTGGGCATCGCCAGGCAGGTGTAGCGCAGGTGGGTGACGGCAAAATCGCGCGACTCGGCGGGTGTGCCCATGGCGTCGATGATCTGCGGCGCCCACAGCGCACCGGCCCCGGCCACCGCCAGCGAGAAGGCAACCACAAAGCCCACCGCGCAGCCCACCACCCGCTTGATGGCCTGGGCATCACCGGCGCCCAGCGATTGGCCGATGGCCACCCCGGCCGCCATGCCGATGCCCATCACCGCGCCCATCAGCAGGTAGTGGAAGACATTGGCGGTGGCCACCGCCGTGAGCGCGTTGGGGCCCAGCACCTGGCCGACCCAGACGGCGCCCCAGGTGCCGGCCAACGCATGCAAGAAATTGGTGACCAGCAGCGGCAGCGCAAAGCGCAGCAGGGTGGGGGTGATGGCGCCGGCCACAAAGCGCTGCGACAGCGCGTGGGTGGCTGGCGTGGCGCTCACGCTGGCGCGGGGCCGGCGGTGTCGGGCTGCGGGGTCAGCAATTGGGCCAGCGCGCCGGCACGCACCTGGCGTTTGAGGATCTTGCCCGACGGTGTGCGGGCCAGCGGCTGGGCGGCGCGCACGATGTAGCGTGGCAGCTCGAACTTGGCCAGGTGCTGGCCCAGAAACTGGCGCAGCGCGTCCAGGTCGAGGGCCGGATCACCGTAGACCACCGCCCCCACCTCCTCGCCCAGGCGTGCGTCGGGCACCGAGAACACCGCCGCCTCGAAGACCTGGGGGTGCATCAGCAGCGCGGCCTCGACCTGGCCGCAGCCGATGTTCTCGCCGCCGCGGATGATCAGGTCCTTGATGCGGTCGACGATGAACAGATAGCCCTCGTCGTCCACGGTGGCGACATCGCCGGTGCGGAACCAGTCGCCATCCACAAAGGCCTCGGCATTGGCCTGGGGCAGGTGCCAGTAGCCGGCAAACACCGATGTGCCGCGCACCAGCAGCTCACCGCGCTGGCCGGCGGGCAGCTCAGCCCCGGCCTCGTCCACCACCTTGATCTGCAGCACCAGCGAGCAGCGGCCCGAGCTGGTCGGGCGCTGCAGGTAATCGTCGCCGCCAATGCCGGTGCCGATGGCATTGGTCTCGGTCATGCCCCAGCCGATATTGGGCAGGGCATTGGCAAAACTGGTCTTGATACTGCGCACCTGCTCGGGCGCGCGCGGCGCGCCGCCGCCGCCCACCACCAACAGCGTGCTCAGGTCATGCTGCCCCGCCTGGGCCACCCGCACCAGATCGCCGGTGACAGCGGCCGGCGCCACCACCGAGGTCAGCTTCTCGCGGTCCACCAGCACGGCTGCCTGCTCGGCGTCCCATTTGTACATGCAGACCAGGCGGCGCTGGCTGCGGTAGCAGCTCAGGTAGGACGCATGCAGGCCGGTGACATGGAACAGCGGCACCGCCAGCAGCGTGCCGGGCTGGGTGGCTGGCTGAATGGCGGGCGGCTGGGCGTCCAAGCCCGCCATGCGCTCGCCGATCAGGCGGTCGGCCTCCCAGGACAGCAGCGCCGACAGGATGTTGCGGTGGCTGGACGGCACCCCCTTGGGATGGCCGGTGGAGCCCGAGGTGTAGAGCATGGTGGCCAGGTCGTCGGGCGCGATGCTGGCGGACGGCATGGCCACGTCATCCACCATCCCGCCCACTGCATCGGTCAGGGCCTGCAGCGCCCGGGCGCCGCCCACCAGGCGCTCGGCCCGCACCGCCAGCACCTGCAGGCCGGCCAGCGGCGGCCGCTCGGCCAGGCGGTCCAGCCGCTCTTGGTCGGCAAAGATCGCCTTGGCGCCGCAATCGGCCAGGCCGTAGGCCAGCTCGTCGGCCTGCCAATGGGCATTGATCGCCACCGCCACCGCGCCGATCGAGGTGATGGCGGTGAAGGCCAGCAACCATTCGGGGTAGTTGCGCATCGCAATCGCCACCCGGTCGCCATGGCGGACGGCGCAGTGCTGCACCAGCACCTGGGCGATGCGCGCCGACGCGGCCCAGGCCTGGGCAAAGCTCAGGCGCTCGTCGCCGTAGACCAGAAAGGGCAGGTCGCTGGCGGTGGCCTCGTACAGCGCCCGCAGCGACGGCGGGGCGTGCTTGAAGACCCGCAGCGCACGGCCATGGATCACCGCATCCACCAGCTCGTGCGGCTGGCCGGGGCCGGTGGTGGCGGCAATCGCCTCGGGGCGGGTCATCGGTGTCATGGGAGCAGGCCTTGGGCGTGGGGCGGGGGGATGGAAGGGGCTGGCAAAGCGGCGCGCGGGCACAGGGGCCGGGATCAGCGCCCTTTGAACACCGGCTCGCGCTTCTCGACAAAGGCTTTGGTGGCCTCGCGGTGGTCCTCGGTCTGGCCGCAGTGGATGTGGTGGGTGGCCTCCAGATCGAGGCAGTCATCGACATCGCCGGCCATCGCGCGGTTGAGGTTTTCCTTCATGTAGCGCAAGGCCACGCTGGGGCCGTTGGCCAGGCGCTGCGCGATCTCGCGGCTGCGCTCGGCCAGGGCCTCGGGCGCGCAGACCCAGTTGGTCAGGCCCAGCCGCAGGGCCTCATCGGCGCTGACGCGGTCAGACAAGAAATACAGCTCGCGGGCCTTGGCCGAGCCGACCAACTGGGTGAGGAAGTAAGTGCCGCCGTAGTCACCCGAGAAGCCCACCCGCGCAAAGGCGGTGGTCATGATGGCGCTGCTGGCCATGATGCGCAGGTCGCAGGCCAGCGCCAAGGCCAGGCCGGCGCCGGCCGCCGCACCCGGCAAGGCGGCCAGCGTGGGTTTGGGCATCTTGAACAGCTTGCCGGCGGTGGCGCGCTGGTTGGCGCGCTGGCGATGGATGGCCTCGTCAATCGTCATCGCGCCCACCGTGCCGTCCCCTCTGGCGGCCATGCCCTTGACATCGCCACCCGCGCAAAAGCCCTTGCCGGCGCCGGTCAGCACGATGCATTTGACGGCCGTATCAAACTCGGCCGCCGCCAACTGCTGCTGCAGCGCCAGGTTCATCTCGCGCGACATCGCGTTGCGGGCCTCGGGCCGGTTGAGCGTGAGGGTGAGCACGCCAGCCTCCAGCGTGGCCAGCAGGTCGGCGGTGCCGGTGTCGATGTTGTCAGCCATGGGTGTTGTGCTCCTGCGGCGGCTTGCCGGGTTCAGTGGTAGGTGAAAAAGGCGTCGGACACCACCGTGCGGTCGTCCACCACGGCCCGGTAGAGCACCCGGCCGGGGCCGTCGTGCCAGGCCTGCACGGTCAGCAGATCGCCAGGGTAGACCGGCGAAGAGAAGCGCAGCTTGAGCGACTCAAAGCGCGCCGCATCACCACCGCACAGCGCGCCCAGCAGCAACTGGCCGCAGTGGCCATAGGTGCACAAGCCATGCAGGATGGGTGCCGCGAAGCCGCCAACAGCGGCAGCGGCGGGATCAATGTGCAGCGGGTTGTAGTCGCCCGACAGCCGGTAGAGCAAGGCCTGGTTGTCGGCGATGCGGGCCGACAGCACCAGGTCAGCCGGCCGCTCGGGCACCGCCAGCCGGGCCGAGTGGCTGATGCCCGCGCCGACAAAGGGCGCGATGTCGCCCAGCGCCGCCACACCGCGCCGGAACAAGCCGGTGACGATGCGCACGCAGGCTTGGCCAGCGTCGTCCTGCACCTCGGTTTCGAACTCGACAAAGGCCGCGCCCTTGCCGCGCGGGTGCACCGCCAGCAGGCGCGAGCGGGCCTGCACCGTGCCGGCCAGCGGCAGCGGCGCGAGTTGCTGGATCAAGCGCTCGGCGTCCAGGGTGAGCGGGCCGGGTGATGGCGGCAGCGCCACCGGGTCGAGGGCCAGGCCCGCGCCGCCCCAGCGGATCGCGAAGGTGGGGAAGACCGCGAAGGCCGGGTGCTGCTCAAAGACATAGCGCAGGTCGCTGCAGCCTATGCCCACCGCATACAGCAGCACATCGCGCTGGCTGTAGGGGATGGGTTGCGGCGCGCTCCAGGCGCCGGCCTGGTCGCCCGGCAGCAGGGCGGCCGGGGTGTAGATCGCGGTCATGGCTGCCGCCGCATCAGTTGCGGAAGACCATCAGCATGCTGGCGTCTTCCTCACTGCCCTCATAGGACCGGATCTCGCTGCGGCCCACCACCAGGTGGTGCACCTCGTCCGGGCCATCGGCCAGGCGCAGCGTGCGCTGGTTGGCATACATGCGGGCCAGCGGGGTTTTCTGCGACACACCCAGCGCGCCGTGCATCTGGATC
>JANLZT010000598.1:0-7851 GCA_031366465.1 Betaproteobacteria bacterium
GGCGCTGCTGCTGGCCTTGCTGTGGCTGCGTGGGCCCCGGCTGTGGGCCGACATCCGCAGCGGCGGCCGGGCGCTGTGGGCCTCGGCGCTGTGCTGGGCGGTGATGTACACCAATTTCATGCTGGCCATCACGCTGACCACGGTGGCCACGGTGCTGATCACGATGTCGATTGCGCCGCTGATCACCGCACTGTTCGCGCGCGCCTTCCTGCAGCACCAGCTGCCGGGCCGCACCTGGGTGGCCATAGGCGTCGCGGGGCTGGGCATCGCCTGGATGTTCGGCCAGCAGGCGCTTGAACAGGCTCATTCCGGCGGCGGGTCGATGACCGGCGCGCTGGTGGCGCTGGGCGTGCCGATCGCCGGTGCCGCCAACTGGACCCTGCTTCAGCACCTGCACCAGCGCCATGCGCGCGACCCGTCGGTGCGCTCGCCCGACATGCTGCCCGCTGTGCTGCTGGGCGCGCTGCTGTCGGCGCTGGTGACCTTGCCAATGTCGCTGCCGCTGTCGGCCACCACTCACGACCTGTCGCTGCTGGCCTTGCTGGGCGTGTTTCAACTCGCCATCCCCTGCCTGCTGGTGGTGCAGTTGACACGGGTGCTGCCGGCGCCCGAGATCTCGCTGATCGGCCTGCTGGAAGTGGTTTTCGGCGTGCTGCTGGCCTGGGTGGGTGCGGGTGAGGCGCCCGGGCCGACCGCTTTGGCCGGCGGGGCCCTGGTGATCGGCGCGCTGCTGTTCAATGAATGGCTGGGCTGGCGTGAGCGGCAGGCGGCTGCGGTGGCTGGGCCTGCAGTCGCCTGAGCCTGTCCGGCCAAAGCCGATCGAACACCAGCGGCTCAAGGTCTAGGGAGAATCCCCCTCCTCCTCCTGGCCGGCCGCCCTAGCATCGACGCCATGAAGCAGCTCTCAGGCTTGGACGCCACCTTCCTCCACCTCGAAACCGCCGAGATGCCCATGCATGTGGGCGCGCTCAACGTCTATGAGCTGGCGGCCGGTTTCAAGGGCAGTTTTCTGCAGCACTTGCGGCGCCACCTGGCCGAGCGCTTGCCGCTGCTGCCGGTGCTGCGCCGCCGCCTGTGGTGGATGCCGCTGAACCTGGCCAACCCGGCCTGGGTGGATGCCGAGCCCGACCTGAAGTACCACGTCGTGTCGATCAAGCTGCCGGCGTCAGCCAAGCAGGGCCACGGCATGGCCGAGCTGGAGGCGGCGGTCAGCCGCCTGCATGCCCAGCGCCTGGACCGCGAGCGTCCGCTTTGGCGCTTCTACCTGCTGGAGGGCCTGGGCCCCAGCGCCAGCGGCCTGCGCCGGGTGGGGCTGTACTCGCAGTTCCACCATGCAGCGGTGGACGGCCAGGCCGCAGTGGCGTTGGCCCAGGTGATCCTGGACACCACGCCCGAGGGCCGCAAGCTCGATATCCGCCCCAGCAGCCGCGTCAAGACCTTGCGCCTGGGCCTGGGCCAGATGTTGCGCGGGGCCATCGCCAACGAGGCCTCGCAGGTGTCGGGCATCATCAAGAACCTGCCGTCCACCCTGGGCACCTTGGCCGATGCGGCGGGCCAGGCGCTGTCGCGCAGTGCGCTGTTGCGCGGCAAGGGCGGGGGCAACGCGGTCGGCAACCTGAGCCTGGCGCCGCGCACACCCTTCAACCAATCGGTCACTGCCGGCCGGGCCTTTGCCGGTGTCAGCCTGCCGCTGCCTCAGCTCAAGCTGCTGGGCCGGGCCCATGAGGCCACACTCAACGACATCGTGCTGGTGATCTGTGCGACTGCGTTGCGGCGCTACCTGGGCCAGCATGCCACGCTGCCGCGCAAATCCCTGGTGGCGGCGGTACCGGTATCGCTGCGCGCCGCCGGTGACACCACGGCCACCACCCAAGCGTCGATGAGCCTGGTCAACCTGGGCACCCATATCCCCGACTTGGCCAAGCGCCTGGCCCACGTCAAGGCCGCCACCGCCGCGATGAAGCAGACCATGGGCAGCCTGAAAAGCGTACTGCCCACCGACTACCCTTCGATCGGCGTGCCCTGGCTGCTGGAGGCCGCCACCAAGCTGTATGGCAAGGCCAAGGTTGCCGAGCGCATCCCCCTGCTGGCCAACCTGACGATCAGCAATGTGCCCGGGCCGCCGGTGCCGCTGTACCTGGCGGGCGCCCGCATGGTCAGCAATTTCCCCACCTCCATCGTGATGCATGGCATCGGCCTGAACATCACGGTCGAGAGCTATGACCGGCAGATGGACTTCGGCCTGGTGGCCGACGCCCAGGCTGTGCCCAATGTGCGGGCGCTGGCCGAGGCCATCCGCATCGCCTTTGACGATCTGTGCCTGCTGGAGGCACCCGGTGCGGCTGCGGCGCCGGCTGGTCTGATGCAGACCGGCCGGGTGGTGGCAGGCCACGCCCGCCAACGCCTGAGCGAGGGCTTGAGCAGCATGGGCGAGAACATGAGCAGCGCCGTGGGGTCGGCCGTAGGCAGCCTGGTCAGCGGTGTGGTGCGCGGCGTGGTCAAGGGCACGGTGGAGGCGGGCAAGGCGGCGGCGTCCAGCGCCAAGGTCGCCAAGACCGGCGCCGCAGCCCCGCCGGACAAGCCGGGCCGGGGCCGCCAGGCCAGGTCCACCGGCGGCACCCGGTGAAGGTGCTGGCCAACGGCCTGCAGATCGAGGTCGATCTGCAGGGCTCGCCCGACGGCGAACCCTTGCTGCTGATCATGGGCCTGGGCATGCCGCTGCTGGGCTGGCCCGATGAGCTGGTGGCAGACCTGGTGGCGCGCGGCTTTCGGGTAATCCGTTTTGATAACCGCGACATCGGCCTCAGCCAGGGCTTTGAGCGCCTGGGCGTGCCCAGCCTGGCGCGCGCCACACTGCGCTACCTGCTGCGCCTGCGGGTGCATTCGCCGTACACGCTGGCCGACATGGCGGCCGACGCGCTGGGCGTGCTGGACGCGCTGGGCATCGCCAGCGCCCATGTCTGCGGCGCGTCGATGGGCGGCATGATCGCCCAGCACATTGCAGCCGATCACCCGCAGCGGGTGCGCAGCCTCAGCCTCATCATGACCACCTCGGGCGCGCGCCACCTGCCGCAGCCCCGGCTGGCGGTGCGCCAGGCCCTGCTCAAGCGCCCGGCCAGTGCGGCGGTGCCCGCGGTGGTGGCCCACCTGGAGCGCCTGCTGCAGATCATCGGCAGCCCGCTGTACCGGCCCAACCCGGCGCGCCAGCGCCAGCGCCTGACCGCGATGGTCCAGCGCGCCTGGCGGCCCGATGGCACGGCCCGCCAGTTGCTGGCGGTGGCCGCCGACGGCGACCGCTCGGCCCTGCTGGGCCGCATCCAGGCCCGCAGCCGGGTGCTGCATGGCCAGGCCGATCCGCTGGTGCCGGTGGCAGCGGCGGCTGACCTGCAGCGCAAGATCCCCGGCGCGCTGCTGGATGTCGTGCCCGGCATGGGGCATGACCTGCCGCTGGCGTTGTTGCCGCGCATCGCCAAGGCCATCGCCGACACCGCACGCGGACCGGCGTCGAGCCCGGGTGGCTGAGCGGCGGCTGGCGGGCCGCAGTGAGAATCCCCGCCATGCCCGCCATGCCCGCCATGTCTACCCACCCGCCGATCTACCTTGCCTCACAAAGCCCACGCCGCCGCCAGTTGCTGGACCAACTGGGCGTGGCCCACCAGTTGCTGCTGCCCGATGCGCAGGAGGATGCCGAGGCATTGGAGGCGGTGCTGCCGGGTGAGCGGCCGGTCGACTATGTGCAGCGTGTCACAGCACTCAAGCTCGGAGCGGCCCGGCAACGCCTGACGGCCCGCAAGCTGCCGCCGGCCCCCATCCTGTGCGCCGACACCACGGTGGCGCTGGGCCGGCGCATCCTGGGCAAGCCGGCCGATGCCGACGAGGCGCGCGCCATGCTGCGGGCGCTCTCCGGCCGCAGCCACCAGGTGCACACGGCGGTGGCGCTGGCCAGCGGCCGCCGCACATGGGCCGCGCTGTCGTCCAGCAAGGTGCGCTTTGCGCCGCTCGACGATGCACTGATCGAGGCCTACATCGCCAGCGGCCAGCCCTTTGGCAAGGCCGGCGCCTATGCCGTGCAGAGCCAGTTGGCGGGCTGGATCAGCCATGTCGCCGGCAGCTACTCCGCTATCATGGGTTTGCCCCTCTTCGAGACGGCCCAGCTGCTGAAAAAAGCGCGCGTGAGGTTCTGAGCGCCAGAAGAGACAAGACGCCCCATGCACGACATCCTGATCAACTGGGCGCCGCAGGAAACCCGCGTGGCCGTGATCGAAAACGGCGCGGTGCAAGACCTCCACATCGAGCGTGCGCTCGAGCGCGGCCTGGTCGGCAATGTCTACCTGGGCAAGGTGGCGCGGGTGCTGCCGGGCATGCAGAGCGCCTTCATCGAGGTCGGCCTGGAGCGCGCGGCCTTCTTGCATGTGGCCGACCTGCATGCCGGTGGCCACCACCTGCCGCGCCATGACGCGGCGGTGCCGGTGCCGATCGAGCGGCTGGTGTTCGAGGGCCAGACCCTGATGGTGCAGGTCATCAAGGACCCGATCGGCAGCAAGGGAGCGCGCCTGTCCACCCAGATCAGCATCGCCGGCCGCATGCTGGTGTTTCTGCCGCAGGACACCCACATCGGCATCTCGCAGAAGATTGGCTCGCCCGAGGCGCGGGATCAGCTGCGCCAGCGCATGCAGCGCCTCACCGCGATGGCCGACGGCAGCTCCCCCGGCGGCTTCATCCTGCGCACCAATGCCGAGGACGCCAGCGACACCGAGCTGGCTGACGACATCGCCTACCTGCGCAAGGCCTGGGGCGCGATCCGTGCCCAAGGCCTGGCCCAGCCACCCGGCACCCTGCTGCACCAGGATCTGAACCTGGCCGAGCGGGTGCTGCGCGACATGGTCAATGACCGCACCCAGACCATCCGCATCGACAGCCGGCTGCAGTTCGACGCGCTCAAGGCCTTTGGTGAGGCCTACACCCCAGGGTCAGCGTCCAAGCTGGATCTGTACAAGGGTGAGCGGCCGATCTTCGACCTGTTCGGCATCGAGGAAGAAATCGCCCGCGCATTGGCCCGTCGGGTTGATTTAAAGAGCGGCGGCTACCTCATCATCGACCAGACCGAGGCCCTGACCACGGTGGACGTCAACACCGGCGGCTTCGTGGGTGCGCGCAATTTCGACGACACCATCTTCAAGACCAACCTCGAATCAGCCGGCGCCATTGCTCGCCAACTGCGTTTGCGCAACTTGGGCGGCATCATCATCGTTGACTTCATCGACATGGTGCGTGACGAGCACCAGGCCTCGGTGCTGGCCGAGTTCAAGAAGCAACTGGCGCGCGACCGCACCAAGGTGACGGTGAGCGGCTTCTCGCAGCTGGGCCTGGTGGAGATGACCCGCAAGCGCACCCGCGAGAGCCTGGCCCACATGCTGTGCCAGCCCTGCCCAACCTGCGAAGGGCGCGGCCAGGTCAAGACCGCGCGCAGCGTCTGCTATGACATCCTGCGCGAGATCCTGCGCGAGGCGCGCCAGTTCAGCCCCAAAGAGTTCCGCGTGGTGGCCAGCGCGGCGGTGGTGGAGATGCTGCTGGACGAGGAGAGCCAGCACCTGGCCGGCCTGAGTGATTTCATCGGCAGGCCGGTGTCGCTGAGCACCGAGCCGTCCTTCAGCCCGGAGCAGTACGACATCGTGCTGATGTAGGGGGAAGGGCAGAGACGCCGGCCAGTGGTCGCGGCTTGACCTCGCATAGAACAAGGAGAGTGACTCTCATGCTGACATCCCTGCATATCAAGAACTTCAAGGCCTGGAAAGACACCGGGCCGATACACTTGGCCCCCTTGACTGTGATTTTCGGCACCAACAGCTCGGGCAAATCCAGCCTCGGGCATCTGCTGCTGGCGCTTAAGCAAACAGTTCAATTGGCCGACCGTAAGCGCGCCCTGCACTTGGGCGATGAAAACGCGTTGATCGACCTGGGCACCTTTGCCGACTGCCTGCACGCCCATGATATTCGGCATGCCTTGGATTTCACGCTGAGTTGGAAACTACCTGCACACAAGACGGTTGCCAATGCCCTGGACAAGTCTGAGAAGTATGCGGGCGATGGTTTGGCCTTGTCGGCTACCTTGCATGCGGACAAGGCAGGGCAGCCGCAAACGACCGAAGTGCGATACAACCTTACCCATGGGTCAAAGTCTGCACTTGAGGTCAGGCATGGTCGCAATGCGTCGGGCGGTGTATTGACAAGCGAGCCACTGAAGTTGGTGCACGCCGTGGGCCGCAAGTGGCCGGCAGAGCCGCCGGAAAAGTTCTATCGCTTTGCGGACCGCACCCTCTCGCGCTACCAGAACGCCGATTTCCTTGCCGAGTTCGCGCTGGAAACGGAGCGGGTACTGGACGATGTGTTCTACCTCGGCCCACTGCGCAGCCTGCCCAGACGCGTATACCAGTGGTCTGGCGATACGCCGCGCGATGTCGGACCGCAGGGCGAATATGCCATCGCCGCATTGCTGGCGGCCGCTCAGCAGGGGCGTGAACTCAATCGCGCGCACCGCAAGCGCAGACAGCGCTTCGACGCATTTATCGCCGCGTGGCTCGTCGATCTTGGGGTCATCAGTTCCTTCGCGGTCAGGCCCGTTGCCGAAGGTCGCAAAGAATATGAGGTGCTCATCAAGACCCATGCTGACGCGCCCGAAGTCAAACTCACGGATGTCGGCTTTGGCGTGTCGCAGGTTCTGCCCGCCCTGGTACAGGCTTTCTATGCGCCGCGTGGCTCAACGATCTGGATGGAGCAGCCGGAAATTCACTTGCACCCCATGGCGCAATCCAACTTGGCCGACGCATTCATCAGCGCCGTGAAGTCCTACGAGAACGAGGTTCCCCGTGCTGCTCAATTGATCATCGAAACTCATTCGGAGCATTTCTTGACTCGTTTGCAACGCCGTGTTGCCGAAGGTGTTCTCTTGCCGGACGACGTTGCGGTGTACTTTGTGAGTCATCACGAAGGTGGCGCGCACATCGAGAAGCTTCAACTTGATCTGGCCGGAGAGATTAGCAATTGGCCGTTGAACTTCTTTGGTGACGAATTGCAGGACATTGCAGCACGCACGCTGGCCGCTCTTCAACGGCGGGCAGCGGCGGGCACCGGCTGATGTCTGCTGCCGTGATCGATACGAATGTGCTGCTGGTGGCTAACGGTAGACATGCGCAGGTGTCAGATGCTTGCCGAATTGCGTGCGTGCGACGATTGCTCGCACAGCAGAAAAGCGGCGTGACCATCATCGACGATGGCTACCGAATCTTATCCGAGTACCAGAACAAAACCCGTCCCAATCGACCTAAGGGGGTGGGTGACGCCTTCCTAAAATGGCTGCTACAAAACCAGGGCAACGCGGAGCGAGTGCGCCATGTGGTTATCACGGAGATCGGCAAAGACGAGTTCGCTGAGTTTCCTGATGCCGCGCTTCAGCCGAAGTTCGACGCTCCTGACCGCAAGTTCATCGCTGTCGCTCACCTTGGCAAAGCGCCCGTTTGGCAAGTAGCTGACTGCAAATGGCTGGATTGGTGGCCCGCGCTTGAGACAAAGGGCGTGTACGTCGAATTCCTGTGCCCGGACGATGCGAGGGCGTTCTATCGTCGAAAGTTCCCGCGGCGACCGGTACCGCGCGCGCCCGGCGACTGACGCCCGGCAGATTTCTTCCGCTTTCCGCACACCCCCATCTGTCATGGCTAGTACTGCGTTTCACCAAACCGCTTACACGAAATCGCGTCTTCGTCCGCCATGCGTCGTTGCAAATCCTCGCCATAGCTACGGCTATGGCTGCGGTTTGCGCCTAGCCTGACGAACGAATCCATCGATTTCATTTGT
>JANLZT010000624.1:0-2020 GCA_031366465.1 Betaproteobacteria bacterium
GCAGGCATGCAGCGCGATCATGATGTCGATGGGGCCGGTGGCATGGCTGCGCACATCGCCGGTGTCAAAGTGCAGGCCGGCCAGGCCCAGCCGCGCCACCGCGCTGTTGCACAGGGTGGTCAGGTCCTCGCGCTGCTCGACACCGGTGATCTCGGGCACCCGCCCGGCCGTCTTCAGCAAATGCTGCACCGCGAATGTCAGGTAGCCCTTGCCGGCGCCAAAGTCCAGCACCCGCACCGGCCATGCCGGGTCGCGGCTGGCCAGCGGTGACTGCGCGATGGCATGGGCCAGCACCTCGACAAACTTGTTGATCTGCCGCCACTTGCGCGCCATCGCCGGCACTAGCTGGCCCTGGGGCGAGGTGACGCCCAGCTCGGCCAGGAAGGGCAGGGCGAGCGTCAGCGCATGCTGTTTGGCACGGTCGTGCCCGGCGGGCGGCGTGCCGGCATCGGCATCGCTGGGCGCGGCGGCCAGCTTGCCGATGCGCAGATTCCATTGGCCCCGCTTGCCCAGCGCCAGTTGGATGTCACGGCCGCGCGTCACCAGATGGGCATGCCGGAAGCTTGCGCCTATCAGCGTGGCCAGCAGGTCCAGCGCCTCGTCCTGCGGCAGGTTCTTGGTGATGTCCTTGCTGCGGTGCCGCCAGACCAGCGACAGATGCTCGCTGCCACGCAGCACCAGGCGCCGGGCCAGCAGTTTTTCCAGCGTGGCGTCGCCACCGGTCGGCCGGCCCAGGGTGAGCCGCACAAAGCTGGCGTCGGCCAGGCTTTGCTGCAGGCGGCGGATGAAGCGCTCGAGGTCGGTGGCGGGGTCGGTGCCGGGTTTGGTGCCGATCTCAGCGGCAGGGGCGGGGCTCATGCCTGCATTGTCGGCCGGTGGCTGCGGCGGGGTTCTCAGTACAGCGTCTCGCGCTGGCGCTGCGGCAAGGCGGCGTCGTAGGCGGCGCCATCGAAGGCTGAGTCAAAGCCACGGCCCTTGCCGCTGGTCAGCAACTGCCCGGCGCTGGGCTGTTGGGCCAGGTCGGGCCAACTGGCAGGGTTCCACAGTTGTGAGCGCAGCAGGGCCCGTGCGCATTGGAAGTACACCACCTCGATGTGGATCACCAGCACCGTGACAGGCGGCTTGCCGCCCTTTGCCAGCCGCTCGCACAGCACGGGGTCGCTGCTGAGGCTGGCGCGGCCATTGATGCGCAGGGTCTCGTTGCGGCCGGGGATCAGGCAGAGCAGCGCCACGCGCGGGTCGTGCACCAGGTTTTGCAGGCTGTCCAGGCGCTGGTTGCCGCGCCGGTCGGGCAGCAACAGGGTGCGCTCGTCCTGTACCTGCAGGGCGCTGCCGGGGTCGCCGCGCGGTGAGGCGTCCAGTCCGCCCGGCCCGCTGGTGGCCAGCACCACCAGCGGTGAGGCCGCCAGCATGGCCTGATAGGCGGGCGTGAGCACGGCGGACTCCTTGCGCAGCGAGGCCTCGCCCGGCTGGCCATAGAGCGCGGCCAGGCCGGCCAGGCTGCGTATGGTGTGGGGGTTGTTGGCGTTGGCCTCGGCCTCGGCCTCAAAGCGGATTTCGGCGCTGGGCAGCGCCCGGATGGCCACGCCGAAGCTGGTCAGGGCCGGCAGCGTGGCGTTGTGGTGGGCGCGGATCTGCTCACCGCTGGCATGCGGTTTGTCATGGGTGGTGTGGGCATCGGCGGCCAGCGTCACCGCCAGGCCCAGGCCGGCGGCGCGGCGGCTGCTGGTGTCGATGCAGAACTCAGTGGCGTAGCCGCAAATCACAAGGTGCCGCACGCCCCGGGCCGCCAGCCAATCGGCCAGGCCGGTGCGCAAGAACGAATCGGGCGTGGTCTTGCGGACGTGGTGATCGGCGGGCGCGGTCTGCAAGGCGTCGGCCAAGGCCCAGCCCGGGCTGCCATGGGCCAGCGCATGCTGGTCGCGTTCATGCTGCACCCAGACCACCGGCACGCCGGCCGCGCGGGCACGGGCGGTGAGATCGTTGATGCGGGCCAGCACCGCGTCCGCCTCAAAGGGCC
>JANLZT010000639.1:0-7631 GCA_031366465.1 Betaproteobacteria bacterium
GGTGCAAACCGCCTTCGACGCCTGGCAACGCTTCGGCAAAGGCCAGCATCCGGCCGGCTTGAACTTCGGTGACTGTTTTGCCTACGCCCTGGCCCTGCGCCGGGGCGATGCGCTGCTGTCCAAGGGCAATGACTTTTCACAAACCGATGTGCTGCGGGCGTGAGCCAACGCCCATCAGGCGCACAGGTCGGGCAGGCAAGCCGACGCTCAGCGCCCGCCGCGCGGCCGGCCGCCCGGGCTGCGCCCACGCGGGCCGGGCGATGCAGCGGCTGGTCCTCTCGCAGGCGCACTCGCTGTACCTGCAGCCCCCGCCGCACCCGCAGTCTTGACGGCCAACCCACGCGCCCCGCCGCGCCCCGCCCCAGCCGCCCGCCGCGCCAACGCCGGGTGCACCGCCACCGCCCGCCCGCTGGCCAACGGCCGCGACACATCGGCCATCAGCAGCATGCTGCGCACCAGGTCTTCCACCGCCTCCACCAAAGTCTCGGGCGGGGCCAGGGTTTCGATCTCGGCCAACAAATCCTCGGCGTCTTCCAGATCCTCGGGGTCGAGGTGGCGGTACAGCGTGGCCAGCGGCTCCAGCAACTCGGCCTCGTGCTTGTCCATCAGCGTGGTGAACAGGTCCACCGCGGTGGCAAAACCGGCCACCCAGGGCAGCACCGTCTCTGACGGCGTGGCCGCGTCGTCCAGCTGATAGACCCAGGGGTCGAACCACTGGCGCTGGCTGATGGCCTGGTTCAGCTCCACGTAGCGGCGGTGCACCAGCGCGCGCATCAGCGCGGCGTCAAAGCGGGTGGGTGGCTTGCGGCCGTCCACATCGGCGATGTGGGCCAGCCAGCGCGCCTCGGGCACGGCCTGCGGCTGCAGCAGCACGCCGCAGAGGTAGCCGTCGATCATCACGGTGTCGAGCGGCTCCAGCGTGGCGGGCAGGCTGTCCATCAGGGCTTGCAGGGCTTCCAGCTCCTGCTCGGTCAAGGGGCCGGTGGCTTGGATGGCGGGCAAGGTGCTCATCGCGGCATTGTCTGCCAGCACTCTCTCACCATCCCAACGTGGCTCGCCAGCTCACCGCCGCGCCAAATCGCGCGCCAAATTGCGCGCCGCTTGCACGATGGCCTTGGCCCACCCTGGGGTGCGCGCCAGGTCTTGCGGCGCCAGCGGAAATACCACCCCAGCCGAGCGCAGATGCAAGACCGGCAGCGGGTCTTGAACCGGGCTGCCGGGCGCTGCTTCGGCGCTGTTGTCAAACACCCGCAGCTCGCTCAGTTGGGGCATCAGCTTGATCAGGTTCAACGGCGCCTGCACCCAGCGTTCGCGAATCTTGGTTTCGGGGATGTCGTGGCCGCCTGCCAGCACCCGGGCCGCGACGCGGGCGATGTGCTGCTCGGGCGACGACAGACCGCAAAACCACACCAGCAGGTCGTGGGTGGGCGCGGCGGCAGCTATCTTTTGCACCATCGTCGCGCCGCCCAAGCTGGTCTCGAAGGCATGGCTGCGGCCGGCGGCGACGGCCTGGTCGAGCAGGTCCACCCCGTGTTGCCAGGCGCGGGCATTGGCCTCGTGGGTCGGCAGGCCGGCCTGGGCCAGGACGCGGCTGTAGCGGTCGGGGTTGAACCAGGTCAGGCCCGCGCGCCGCAACATCAGGTTGCCGCCGATGGAACTCTTGCCGGCACCGTTGACACCGGCCAGCACCAGCAAGGCCGGCCTGGGCGCAGCCATCTCAAGCAAATCTTGCTTGGGCAGTTTGCTGGACGCCGTGGGGGCGCTCAGTAGCCGCGCCCCGCGATGACTTCAGCGTTCAGCGCCAGCGGGGCAGCGAAGGCCTCGCGCAGCCGGTCGCCAGCGTCGGCTTGCTGCAGCACCGCCAGCTCGGCGTCGAAGGCGCGGCTCAGCCGATCCAGCTGGTCCTGGCTGTCGCGCTGCGCGCGCTCGGCCAGGTCGCTGAGTTGTTGGTAGGCCTGCAGTGACAGGATCACGGCCTCGGGCTGGTTGTGGTTGGTCATCAGCAGCTTGCCGGCAGCATCGACGCTTCTCATGATGCCGCGCCAGCCTTCGCGCTTGACGTCGGAGACGGGCTTGCGCCGCAGTTGCACCAGTGCGGGCTGGCTGGCGAGCAGGACATGGGCGGTGACGGGCATCAGCGGCTTTCCGGAGCAAGACAAGTGGAGATGCCAAGTATGGGCCAATTTCCCCATTTTCTCCAAATTCAAGAACAGTGCAGCGTGCGAATGCGGCGCTTTGCGCCAAATCTTTGCGCTAAACGATCACCGGCTCGGGCTCCAGCCGGATGCCAAAGCGCCCATACACGCTCTCCTGGATCGCGCGGGCCAGCGTCACCACCTCGGCGCCGGTGGCACCGCCCCGGTTGACCAGCACCAGCGCCTGGCGCTCGTAGACCGCCGCGCCGCCCACCGTCTTGCCCTTCCAGCCGCAGGCGTCGATCAGCCAGCCCGCCGCCAGCTTGAAGCGGCCGTCGGCCAGTGGGTAATGCACCAGATGCGGGTCGCGGCCGATGATGTCGCGGCACTGCTCGGGGCTGACCAGCGGGTTCTTGAAAAAGCTGCCGACATTGCCCAGCAGCGCCGGGTCGGGTAGCTTGGCGCGGCGGATCGCCACCACCCAGTCGAACAGGGTGCGGGCATCGGGATGGTGGTTGTGGGTCTCGGCCATGCGGCGTTCGATGTCGAGGTAGCCGCGCACCGGCTGCCAGGGCCGGGGCAGGCGCAACCGCACCCGGGTGATCAGGCTTTTGCCGGCCAGGCCACCAAAGCCGGTCTGTTTGAAGACGCTGTCGCGGTAGCTGAAGTGGCAGGCCCCGGCGCTCAGCGTCACGCCCCGGCCGGTGACCAGGTCGACCGCGTCGAGCGACTCGAAGCGCTCGGCCAGCTCCAGCCCGTAGGCGCCGATGTTTTGCACCGGCGCCGCGCCCACCGTGCCGGGGATCAGGGCCAGGTTCTCCAGCCCGGGCAGGCCCTGGTCCAGGCACCAGGCCACCGCGTCGTGCCAGGTCTCGCCGGCACCGAACTCGACGATCCAGGCGTCGTCGCGCACCGCCACCAGGCGCCGGCCCATCACCTCCACCCGCAGCACCACGGCCTGCGGGTCGCGGGTCAGCACCAGGTTGCTGCCGCCGCCCAGCACCAGCTTGGGCGCCCGTCCCAGCGCCGGGTGGTCCAGCACCCGGCGCACATCGGCGTCGCTGCGGATGCGCACCAGGGTGTGGGCCTGCGCCGGCAGGCCAAAGCTGTTGAGCGCGCGCAGATTGCAGGCGTACTCAATGGCCAGCGGGGCGGAGGCAAGCGACATGGCCGGATTCTGGCCGATGGCGGGGGGGCTGCTGCGTGGCGGCTCCGTGGTGGCCGCTACCATGAACTAGTGCCTTCGCCAGGCCCTGGAAATTGCCGATATCGACTGCATGCCCGACACATCTGCCCCGGCCCCAACCCCGCCACCCGCCCCACCTATACCACCGCAGCGGCGCTATCGCGCCAGCGACGTGGCCGAACACCTGGACATGGGCGTGATCGGCGACATCTGTGTCGGTGTGACGCTGAGTGGCTACCGCTCGGTGGTGGGCGGTTTTCTGGCCGATGACGGTGGCAGCCTGGGGGCCCTGCTGGCGGCCCTGGCCAGCGCCGACAGCGCCGCGCTGCCGGCCCGCGCCCATGCCGTCAAGGGGGCGGCGGCCAGCATGGGGCTGCGCGCGCTGCAAGGGCTGGCGGCCGAGCTGGAGTCACAAGGCGAGCGGCTGACGCCAGACCAGTGCCAGGCCGCCGCCAGCGCGCTGCACGAGCGGGTGGACAGCGTGCGCGGGCTGCTGCTGCGCATGGGCTTTCTGTAGGAAGGGCTCTGCCCCGGCCGGGCTGGCCACATGGCAAAATTTTGGGCTCTTGCCACCCCGCCCGACCACCCCACCCAAGCGCCCGCCATGCCCAGCTTCGACACCGTCCTTGAACCCAATCTGGTGGAGTTGCGCAACGCCATCGAGCAAAGCAGCAAGGAGATCGCCACCCGCTTCGATTTCAAGGGCACGGCGGCCAAGGTCGAATCGGTGGAGTCGGGCAAGGACCGCAGCTTGCAGTTGCACGGCGACAGCGATTTCCAGATCGGCCAGGTGCGCGACCTGCTGACCACCAAGCTCAGCAAGCGCGGCGTGGATGTGCGCTTTCTTGATTTCAGCGCCAAGATCGAGAAGATGGGTGGCGACAAGGTGCGCCAGACGGTGCCGGTCAAGCAGGGCATTGACGCCGAGACGGCCAAGAAGATCCAGGGCCTGATCAAGAACAGCAAGCTCAAGGTGCAGGCCGCCATCCAGGGCGACAGCGTGCGCGTGACCGGCGCCAAGCGCGATGAGCTGCAGGCCGCAATGGCCCTGCTGCGCAAGGATGTGGCCGACGTGCCACTGGCCTTCAACAACTTCCGGGATTGAGCGGTGGGCCACGCCGCCCGCCGTTGGCGCTGCGCGGCGCCGGCCCTGCTGTGCGGCGCCATCGTGGTCGGGCTGGCCACGCTGGCCGGCCCGGCGGCAGCGCAAAGCGTGGCGCTGGCCGGCAGCATGGGCAGCGACAAGGCCTTGCTGGTGATCGACGGCCAGACCCGCGTGCTGGCGCTGGGTGCCAGCGCCCAGGGCGTCACCCTGCGCGGCCTGCAGGGCGGCCAGGCCGAGGTCGAGGTGGCCGGCCAGCGCCGCTGGTTGGCGCTGGGCGGCACGCCGGTCCGCTTGTCGGGCGCTGCAGCGGCCGGCGCAGCGCCCGCCAGCCCCACCACCATCGTGCTGCCGATGGGCCCGGGCGGCCACTTTGGCGGCGCCGGCCAGATCAACGGCAAGACGGTGCAGTTCTTGGTCGACAGCGGCGCCACCAGCATCGCGCTCAGCCAGGCTGAGGCCCAGCGCATCGGCCTGGACTGGCGCCAGGGCCGCGCCGCCATCACTGTCACCGCCAATGGCCCGGTGGCGGTGCATGCCATCACCCTCAGCTCGGTGCGGCTGGGCGGGGTGGAGCTGGCCAATGTGGCCGCCGTGGTGCTGCCGGCCGAGATGCCGATGGTGCTGCTGGGCAACAGCTTTCTGGGCCGCTTCACGCTGCGCCAGGACGGCGATGTGATGCGCCTGGACAAAAAGCCCTGAGCAAATCACCTTGAGCAAACAACCCTGAGAGGACGTCAATGACCCCGCTTGAGAAGTTTTTGCTGCTGGTGGCCGCGCCCACGGTGCTGGCGCTGGCGGTGATCGAGGCGCTGGTGCTGTGGCGTCGCCAGGGCTATGACTGGCGCGCTTTTGGGGTGTCGATCACTGACTTTGTCGGCCGCATCGCCGTCACCTTGCTGCTGCCGCTGTCGATCGCCACGCCGCTGGTGCAATGGGCCTGGCAGCACCGGCTGGCCACCCTGGCGCTCGACACCTGGCTGGCGGTGGCCCTGCTCTTCATCGGCCAGGAGTTCTGTTACTACGGGTACCACCGCGCCGCCCACCGGGTGCGCTGGTTCTGGGTCAACCACTCGGTGCACCACAGCCCCAATGACCTGAACCTGGCTGCCGCGCTGCGCATCGGCCTGTTCGGCCGGCTCACCGGCACGGCTTTTTTCTTTGTGCCGATGGTCTGGCTGGGCTTTGACTACCGCACCGTGTCGGCGGTGCTCACGCTCAACCTGCTCTACCAGTTCTGGATCCACGCCACCTGGATCCCCAAGCTGGGCTGGCTGGAATATCTGCTCAACACCCCGTCGGCGCACCGGGTGCACCATGCCGCCAACCCCGAGTATTTGGACGCCAACTACGGCGGCGTGCTGATCGTCTTCGACCGGCTGTTCGGCACCTACCGGGCCGAGCGCGATGACTTGGCCTGCCGCTACGGCCTGGTGCACCCGATCACCAGCTACAACCCGCTGCGGGTGGAGTTTGCGCAGTGGATCAGCCTGGGCCGTGACCTGGGCCGGGCCCGCAGCCTGCGCGCGGTGCTGGGCCATCTGTTCATGCCGCCGGGCTGGGTGCCGGACGGCCCGGGCTTCACCACCGAGGACCTGCGCGCCGGCCGGGCCGGCCAGGCCGACGCCAACCCCGGCGCGCCGCCGCAGCCGTGTTGAGCCGCAGCCGCGTCAGCGCACGCTGAACGGCGCCTGGTAGGGCCGGCCAAAGGCCACCCCGGCGACGATGGTGCCGGCCGGCCGCAGGTGACGCTGGCCCGTGCGCTTGTTGTTGCGGGTATCGACAAATTCGACCGCACCGTCCACCAGGTCCAGGATCGACAGATCGGCTGGCGCGCCGATCTGCAGCGTGCCGTGCCTGGGCAGGCGGCCGATCACCCGGGCCGGCGCGCTGGTGGCCATCGCCACCACCTCGGGCAGCGAGAAACCCAGGCCGATCAGCTTGCTCATCACCCAGGGCAGGTAGGGCATGCCGGGGGAGTTGCCCGAGAACACATGCACGTCCGACGAGATGGTGTCGGGCGGGCAGCCCTGGGCGATGGCCGCCTCGGCTATGGTGTAGTCGAAGCTGCCACCGCCGTGGCCGATGTCGAAGATCACGCCGCGCCGTTTGGCCGCAAGTGCGGCCGGCAGCAGCTTGCCGTCCTGGACGATGTTGGTGCCGTCGCCGGCCAAATTGGGCGCGCCCGAGTAGCAATGCGTCAGCACATCGCCGGGGCGGAACAGGTCGAGGATCTGCGACATCAGCGCCCGGTCGGCCACCCCGCCGATGTGGCACATCACCCGGGCCGGCACACCTGAGAGCTCACAGGCCTGGATCGCGCGCCTGAGCGGCTCCAGGCCGTGGCGGGCGATCACGTTCTCGCTCATCCGCACCTTCACGCCCAGCACCACGTCGGCGTTCTCGGCCACCACCCGGGCGGCGGCCTCGGGCTGGGCATAGTCGATGTTGTAGAGCTCGGGCACCGGGAAGCCCGCCAGCCCGGCCAGCGCGATGTGCACAAAGGCGTACTGCCGGGTGCGCGAGGCCGGCATCACAAAGCGCCGCCAGCCGGCAAAGTTGTTGGCACCGGCATCGCCTGCCGAGACCACCGTGGTGGTGCACTGTGGGCCACCAGCTCATCGGCCGGGATGCCGATGGCCGATCCAAACGGGTAGCTGTGGCAGTGCAGGTCGATCAGGCCCGGCGTCACCAGCTTGCCGCCGGCATCCATCACCCGCTGGGCCCGCTCGGGCGCGATGTTGGGCGCGATGGCCTCGATCAGGCCATAGCGCATGCCGATGTCGCGCAGGCCGGCCAGGCCCTGGCTGGGGTCGAGCACATTGGCATTGCGCAGCAGCAGGTCGAACTTGTCGCCCGGGCCCATGGCTGCCATGGCCGCGCCGGGCATCGCTGCGGTCGCAGCCAGCGTTGCACCTGCCATCAAGAATTGCCGACGTGCTGACATGGGGGTCTCCTCGGGTGGGGTCGCTGGGACAGCGACCAGCGGCGGATGCTAGGCGATGGCCAGGTCGCGGCAGGCAACTCAGGCGACAAGCCGACCGGCCTGGCGGCGCCGTGCCCAGGGCAAATACTTTAGTTGTCAATCAAATCACTGCCGCCTATCATCCCGACTCACCCTGAGGCCTGCTGCCATGAGCTGCCCGTTCTCCCCCGATGCCGCCGCGGATGCCACACCGGATCCCACACCGAATGCCACACCTACGGC
>JANLZT010000647.1:0-2101 GCA_031366465.1 Betaproteobacteria bacterium
GGTAGGCATTGGCGCTGAGCAGCTTGTCGGGCAGCGGCTGGCCGTTGACGGTGTTGGTCAGTTGGCCGCCGGGCGCGGCCTCGCGCAGTGCGGGCAACAGGCCGCGCACATCGTCGCCGTCCACCACCGCGATGCGCAGCGCCAGGCCCAACTCGGCCGCCAGCGTGGCCAGCGCCCGGGCGCAGGCCTGGGGGTGGATGCCGCCGGCATTGCTGACCACCTTGATGCCCTGTTTGAGCACCTCGGCCAGCACCGAGCGCATTGCCGCCTCGACAAAATCGGTGGCGTAGCCGGCCTCCGGGTTCTTGCGCTGGGCCGCCACCAGGATCGCCATGGTGGTCTCGGCCAGGTAGTCGAAGACCAGCACGTCGATCTGCCCGCTGGCCACCAATTGCGGCGCGCCCACGCTGCTGTCGCCCCAGAAGCCGGATGCGCCGCCGATGCGCAGGGGCCGTGGCGACGCTGAGGTGGATGCGGTGGATGCGGCGGACGGGGACATGGACTCTCCAGGGGCAGGCAGCGAGGGGCCGGCCAGCCTAGGCCGGCTGCAGCCCGGCTGTCTTGCGGCCAGTGGCTGGGCCGGTCGGGCAGGACCGGGCAGATACACTGCGCGCTGCGTTTTGACGCGGTTTTGCCGTGCTCGCGCTGCCTGCCACCGGGGTGCATGGCCCCTTCCCAGCCGTTTGCTTCATCCCCCTTCTTGCCCGCGCCCCATGCCCGCTGCCGCCCCGGCCAAATCCGCCTTCGACCTGAAAAGCACTGCCTGGACGCTGACCGCGCTGCGCCTGCAGTCGGCTGACCTGGGCGAGCTGGTGGCCGCCCTCGACCAGCGCTTTGCCGACAGCCCGGGCCTGTTTGACGGTGACGCGGTGGTGCTGGACCTGAGCCCCCTGCAGGCCGGCGATGCGGTGCCCGATTTGCAGGCCCTGCTGCCCCATCTGCGCCGCCACCACATGCTGCCGGTGGCCGCCCAGGG
Source organism: Betaproteobacteria bacterium (assembly GCA_031366465.1). Classification (GTDB taxonomy): domain Bacteria; phylum Pseudomonadota; class Gammaproteobacteria; order Burkholderiales; family Burkholderiaceae_C; genus Pseudaquabacterium. The sequence goes on from JANLZT010000647.1 coordinate 977, forward strand.
CGGCAATGCCGCGCAGATGGCAGCGGCCCGCGCTGCCGGCCTGGCCGAGGCGCTGGACGCCGCGCCGCTGGCGCCGCCGCGCCGCACCGCCGCTGCCACCGCCGAGCCGGCGTTGCATGAGGAAGTGCGCGAGGTGGTCCGGGAGGTGGTGCGCGAGGTCGAGGTGCTGCGCGAGGTGCCGGGTGCGGCCGTGCCCACCCTGGTGCTGGACAAGCCGCTGCGCTCGGGCCAGCGGGTCTATGCCCGGGGCGGTGATCTGGTGGTGCTGGCGGTGGTCAGCTTTGGCGCCGAGGTGATTGCCGACGGCAACATCCATGTCTATGCCCCGCTGCGCGGCCGGGCGATTGCGGGTGCGCGTGGCAACACTGCGGCGCGCATCTTTTCCACCTGCCTGGAGCCGCAGCTGGTCTCGATTGCCGGCATCTACCGCACCACCGAGACGCCGCTGCCTGCGGGCGTGCTGGGCCAGCCTGCCCAGGTACGGCTGGACGGCGAAAAAATCATCGTCGAGCCGCTTTCGGCCTGACCCTCGCATGAAGATTTCCAGCAAAAAGCGGCACTTCGGGTCCGCCCCCGTCCACGCCCCCGTCCACGCGTCGGCCGGCCCGGCCACCCACACCCATCCCAAGAAAGCGAACCCGATGGCCAAGATCATCGTTGTCACCTCCGGCAAGGGCGGGGTGGGCAAGACCACCACCAGCGCCAGCTTCTCCGCCGGCCTGGCGCTGCGCGGCCACAAGACGGCGGTGATCGATTTCGACGTCGGCCTGCGCAACCTCGACCTGATCATGGGCTGCGAGCGCCGGGTGGTCTACGACCTGATCAACGTCATCCACCACGAGGCCAAGCTGACGCAGGCGCTGATCAAGGACAAGCAGTGCGACAACCTCTATGTACTGGCCGCCAGCCAGACCCGCGACAAGGACGCGCTCAGCCAGGACGGCGTGGAGCGGGTGCTCAATGAGCTGGCCGAGATGGGCTTTGAGTACATCGTCTGCGATTCACCCGCCGGCATCGAGACCGGTGCGCTGATGGCGATGCACTTTGCCGATGAGGCCCTGGTGGTCACCAACCCCGAGGTCTCGTCGGTGCGTGATTCAGACCGCATCCTGGGCATGTTGTCCT
>JANLZT010000652.1:0-6049 GCA_031366465.1 Betaproteobacteria bacterium
GAGGCGGCGCTGTTGCATGCCGAGGTCTGCATCAAGCACCTGCTCTACAGCGCCGGCTGCCAAGGGCTGGAGCTGCGGGTGACCGCCGGCAACGCCGATTGGCAGACTGTGAGCGGCGTGTTGCTGGGCGAGCCCCTGCCGGTGGATGCCTGGCCCTGGGTCCGCTTCACGGTGTTCTCGCTGGCGGTCGAACACGCCCGGCTGCCGCTGGAGCTGGGCGCGCTGCACCTGACCGACGCCCAGGGCCGCGACTACCTGCACAACCCCGGCTTTTTGCAGGGTGGCCAGCGCTGGTTCTTCTCCAGCGACATGCACCACCTGCCCTGGCATGCCAAGAACGCCGCGGTGCACCTGCTGTTCGAGCAAGGCTGGCTCGGCCTGGCGGCGATGGCGGCGCTCAGCGCCTGTGCGCTGTGGCGGGTGACGCTGGGCGGCGCGCGCCGGCATGTGCTGGCGCCGGCCCTGGCCGGGGCGCTGGCGGGGGTGTGGGCGGTGGGTGCGGTTGACAGCCTGTTCGACATGCCCCGGCTGGCGTTGATGCTGCTGCTGCTGACCATGGTGGCTGCCACGCTGCCAGCCCCAGCGCTGGCCAGGCCGCCGGCCGGCCCTGCAAACAGGGCTTGACCGGGGTAATCCCGCAGCGCGGCCGGGGGGCGCATGGGCTGGGTGGCGCAAACCCTCTGCGACACTCACCGTTGCTTACAAAACGCCTCCGCTACCGGCCCGTCATGCCCTCCACCGCCGCCCTGCCCACCCCTCGCTTTGACCACTTCTACCGCCATGCCGAGCTGACCACGCTGCTGCAGGCCTATGCGGCGGCGCGGCCCGAGCTGGTGCAACTGCGCAGCCTGGGCAAGAGCTTTGAGGGCCGTGACATCTGGCTGCTGGTGCTGACCCACACCGCCACCGGCCAGGACACCGACAAGCCGGCCTTCTGGGTTGACGGCAACATCCACGCCGCCGAGCTGACCGCCGGCACCGCCTGCCTGTACTGGCTGCACCAGTTGCTGGCAGGGCATGGCAGCGACCCCGGCGTGACGCTGTTGCTCGACACCCGGGTGGTCTACCTGTGCCCGCGCCTGAACCCCGACGGCGCCGAGCTGGCGCTGGCCGACAAGCCGCGCTTCATACGCTCGGGCACCCGGCCCTACCCCTGGGACGAGGCCGCGGTGGAGGGCCTCAACGTCGAGGACATCGACGGTGACGGCCGGGTGCTGCACATGCGCCAGCCCGACCCGCACGGCCCCTGGAAATGCCACCCCGACGACGCCCGGTTGATGATCCCGCGCGAGCCGGGTGAGTTTGGCGGCCGCTACTTCCGGGTGATGCCCGAGGGCACGCTCATCAACTACGACGGCCTGCAGGTCAAGGTCAACCCCGACCGCGAGGGCCTGGATCTGAACCGCAACTTCCCGTCGGCCTGGCGCCAGGAGTTCGAGCAGGTCGGTGCCGGCCCCTACCCGGCCAGCGAGCCCGAGGTGCGGGCGATGGTCGATTTTGTCGTCAAGCATCCCAACATCGGCGCGGCGGTGAGTTTTCATACGCACTCCGGCGTGATCCTGCGGCCGATGGGCAGCATGAGCGACGAGCAGATGACGCCCGAGGACCTGTGGATCATCAAGCGCCTGTCGGCGATCGGCGAGAAGCTCACCGGCTACCCGGCCGTCAGCACCTTTCACGACTTCAAATACCACCCCAAGGAAACCATCACCGGCACCCAGGACTGGCTCTACGAGCACCTGGGCGCGCTGTTCTGGACGGTCGAGATCTGGGCCCCCAACAAAGAGGCCGGCATCACCGATTACGACTATGTGCATTGGTACCGCGACCACCCGCCCGAGGACGACTTGAAGCTGCTGAAGTGGAGCGACAGCGCCTGCGCCGGCAAGGCCCATGTCGATTGGTATGCCTTCCGCCACCCGCAGTTGGGCATGGTCGAGCTGGGCGGCTGGGACCGGCTCAACTACTGGCGCAACCCGCCGCCGCACCTGCGCGAGCGCGAGGCCGCGCGCTTCCCGGCCTGGCTCAACCAGATCGGCCTGTGCCTGCCCAAGCTGGAGCTGCTGCGGGCAGAGGTGCGCTCGCTCGGCGGCGATGCCTGGCGCGTCCGCATGGCGGTGGCCAATGCCGGCTACCTGCCCAGCTATGTGACCAAGCGGGCGCTGGAGCGCAAGGTGGCGCGCGGCGTGGTGTTCGAGCTGCACCCGCCGGCTGGTGTGAGCCTGCAGACCGGCAAGCTGCGCGTCGAGGGCGCGCAACTGGAGGGCCATGCGCCCAAAAGCTCACTGCAGGCCTTTTTGCCCAACCGCCAGATCACCGGCGACCGGGCAGTGGCCGAGTGGGTGGTGATCGCGCCGCGCGGCACCCACATCGCCCTCACCGCCGTGGCCGACCGGGCCGGCACCGTGCGCACCGAGGTGACGCTGGATTGAGGGCTTGAGCCGGTCACGCGGCGCCGGCAGGCTGGACCGGGCTCGGGCTTGAGCCCTCGGGCAGCGCGCGCAACAAGGCTTCCAGCAGGCGCTGGGGGTCGAGCGGCTTGCTCAGGAAGTCGGTCATGCCGTGGGCCAGTGCGCGTTCGCGCTCGCTGACCAGCGCGGCAGCGGTCAGCGCAATCACCGGCAACTGGCTCGCCGGGTGGCGCTGGCGCAAGGCCCGGGTGGTCTCATAGCCGCTCATGCCCGGCATTTGCAGGTCCATCAAGACCACCGCGAAGGGCCTGCCAGCGGCCGTCGCTGCGTCAACCGCGCGCAGCGCCGCCGCGCCGTCGGTGGCCTCGGTCACTTGCACGCCCCAGCGTTCGAGCACCGCCACGCCGACCAGCAGATTGACCGGGTTGTCCTCCACCAGCAGCACCCGCAAGCCCTGCAGGCGCTGGCTGGCCTGCGGCGCGGCGGCAGCCAGCGCCAGCGCTGGCGCGGCCGCCGCCGGCAGCGGCAGCTCGGCATGAAAGCGGCTGCCCTGGCCGGCCAGGCTGGACAGGCCCACCTGGCCGCCCATCAGCCCGGCCAGCTCGCGGCAGATCGACAGCCCCAGCCCGGTGCCGCCAAAGCGCCGGGTGGTGGACACATCGGCCTGGGTGAAGGGCTCGAACAGCCGGGCCTGGATCTCGGGCGGGATGCCCGGGCCGGTGTCATGCACCTCAAAGCGCAGCCAGCCGCCAGGGCCGGCCATCACGCTCACCACCAGGCCCACCTGGCCCTGGGCGCAGAACTTGAGGGCGTTCTGCAAGAAGTTGACCAGCACCTGGCGCACCCGCAGCGCATCCCCCAGCACCCAGGCCGGCAGCGCCGGGTCAAGGTGCAGCGTGAAGCCCAGGCCCTGGCCGTGGGCCAGCGCCGCGTAGACCTGCTGCAGCGACTGCAGCAGCGCCCGCAGATCGAAGGGGGCGGTCTCGAGTTGCAGCCGGCCGGCCTCGATCTTGGCCACGTCCAGGATGTCCGAGATGATGGCCGCCAGCAGTTGGGCGCTCTCGGTCAACTGGTCGAGGTAGAGCTGGCGGCGCGCCGCCGGCAGGCCGGGTTCGCGCGCCAGCCGGGCCAGGCCCAGCACGCCGTTGAGGGGGGTGCGGATCTCATGGCTGGTATTGGCCCGGTTGGCGGCCTCGGCGGCGTCGCGGGCGCGTGCCAGATCCAGCTCGGCCTGGTAGGCCTGGGTGACATCCTCGGCGATCCAGATGGTGCCGCTGGTGGTCGGCTGGCGCGGGTCGATGGCCTGGGCCCGCAGCCGCACCCGGAAGCGGCTGCCGTCGCGGCGCTGGCCCTGCCGTTCGACGTCGATGGCCTCGCCGCGCAGCAGCGCCGGGCCAACCGCCTCGCTCAGCGCCTTGAAGTGCGCGGCGTCGTCCCACAGCGTCTCAATCGGCCGGCCGACCAGCCCGCCCGGGCCCCAGCCGTACATCTGCTCGAAGCGCGCATTGGCCAGCACAAATTGGCGGTCGCGGGTGAAGGCGATGCCCACCGAGGCATGCGCCAGGATCGCCTCGCGCTCTTGCTGCACCCGGGTGGCCTCGGTGATGTCGCGGCCATTGAGCAGCAGATAGGCCACGCCTTCGCTCTCAAAGCGCACGCCCGACACCAGCAGCGGCTGGGCCTGGCCTTGCCGGGTGACAAATTGCACCAGGCGGTCATGCACCTGGCCGTGCTGGCGCAGCTCGGCGGCCAGCCGGTCACGGTCGGCCGGATCGCGCCAGACCCCCAGCTCGGTGGACAGGCGGCCCTCGGATTGCGCACGCGGATGGCCCAGCAGCCGGCTGAAGCTGTCATTGACCATCACCAGCCGGCCACTGGCGATCTCGGTCAGCGTGATCACGTCCGGGCTCAGCGCCACCACCTGCGCCAGCAAGTGTTGCGAGCGCGCCAGCGCCTGGGCGGCGGCGCGCGGCGCTGATTCGTCGATGCAGATCGACAGCCGCGCCGGCTGGCCGCGGTGCTGGGCCGGCATGCTCAGCAGGCGCACCGGCACCGGCCGGCCGCTGGTGGTCAGCAACTGGGTGTCGGTGTCGGTGGCGGTGTCGGTGTCGGTGTCGGTGGCGCTAGCTGCGGCGGCGCCGGTGTCGGCATCACCGGCCGCTGGCGGGTCGGCCTGGCGCAGCGGCTGGCCGACCATCGCGGCCGGCGTCGGGTAGCCCAGCAAGTGCGCGGCGGCGGCATTGGCCTCGACGATCTCGCCGTCGCGCAGCATCAGCAATGCGGTGGGCAGGCGCTGGAACAGATCCTGGTAGCGCGCCTCGGTGCCGGCCAGCGCGCGCAGGTGCTGCTCGCGCGCGCTGGCCTCTTGCAGGTTGCGGCGCAGCAAGCGGGCCAGCGCCGCGCCCAGCACGGCCCCGGTGAGGATGGCCGCGACCAGCACGATGCCGCGCGAGCCCACCGGTGGCACACCGGCCCGGGCGGCCATGCCCAGCAGGCCCAGCAGCTCGGCCAGGCCCAGGCCAAGCACCAAGGCCAGGGCCAGGGCGGTGGCGGTCAAGGCCATGCGGCGGCTGCCCGCCAGGTGACTGAGCAGCACCGCCAGGCTCAGGAAGGCCAGGCCCGGCGTGGACAGACCCCAGCCGCTGGCCACGCAGACCACCGCCACCGCCAGCATGCCGCCCAACATCACCGGCGCCAGCAGGGCCTGGGCGCGGGCGATCGGGGCGCGCCAGGCCACCCAGCAGATCAAACCCAGCGCGCCGTAGCCCAGCAGCATGGCCACCGCTGCCTGGGCCAGGTGCTGCATCACGATGCCGCCTGCATACACCACGCCCAGGCTGCTGACCCCCGTCAGCGCGGCGTAGAGGTGGCGCAGAAAGGGCGCCGTCACGGCGGCCAGCGGGTCGCCTGGCGTTGGCGCGCTGGGGGGCGTGGCCGTGTCGGTGTCGGTGGCCGTGTCGGTGGCCGTGTCTGTGGCCATGTCTGTGGCCATGTCGGAGGCAGTGTGGATGGCGATGCGGGTGGCCTGGGCCGGCGGCTCAGCGCCCGGCGTTGAGGGCTTGCCGGGTCTCGTCGGCCACCGCCCGGGCGGCGGCGGCAAAGTCGGCCCCGGCCGAGGCATACAGCACCGCCCGCGACGAGCTGACCACCACCGCGCCGGTGGTGCGGCGGGCACCGTCGGCGCCGGCCGCGCCGCGCCAGCCGGCGCGCACCGTGGTGGTGGCGTCGCCGCCCTGCGCGCCCACCCCCGGGATCAGCAGCGGCAGGGTGGGCGCCAGCGCCCGCACCCGCTCGATCTCGGCCGGGAAGGTGGCGCCCACCACCAGGCCGAGCTGGCCACTGGCGTTCCAGGGCCCGGCGGCCAGCCGGGCGATGTGCTCGTAGAGCAGGTCGCCGGGCGCGCCGTCGGCCCCCAGCAGGCGTTGGGCCTGCAGGTCGCTGCCGCCCGGGTTGCTGGTGCGGCACAGCAGGATCAGGCCCTTGCCCTCAAAGCGCAGCCAGGGCTGGAGCGAATCAAAACCCAAGAACGGCGACAGCGTCACCGCGTCGGCCTGGTAGCGCACAAAGGCCTCTTGGGCGTATTGCTCGGCGGTGCTGCCGATGTCGCCGCGCTTGGCGTCCAGGATCACCGGCACCTG
>JANLZT010000658.1:0-3144 GCA_031366465.1 Betaproteobacteria bacterium
ATAGCCGCCCTCGCGCTCCCACAGATGGTGGTGGGGGTCGATGATGGGCAGCGCGGGCTCCAGGGCTGCTTCATGCTGGGCGGCCAGCCAGGCCGGGTTCAGGTGCAGGTGGGGGATGACGGGCAGGCCGCTGGCGTCAAACGCTGCGGCAGTCGGGTGGGGGTGGCTGCTCATGGTGCTCAAGCCGCGACCACGGCATCGGTGCCGACGAGGGTGGTGCGGTGCATCACCCGGCGCTCGGCCGGATCAAAAGCCGTCACCTGGTGCATGGTGCAGCGGTTGTCCCACATCACCACGTCATCGGGCTCCCAGGCGTGTGAGTAGACAAACTCGGGCCGGCCGGCAAAGTTGGCCAACTCAGCAATCAGCGCAATCGAGTCGGCCGGGCTCAGGCCATCGACCAGGTCGTTGTAGATCGGGCTGATGTAGAGCGAGGTGCGGCCGGTCACCGGGTGCACCCGCACCAAGGGGTGCCAGACCGGCGGCACGGCGGCGCGCTCGGCATCCGTCATCGGCTTGAGCGGCTTGATGGTGTGCATGTTCTCGAAGTTGTGGCGCGCCCGGCGGCCCTGGATGCGCTGCTTGAGCGCTGCCGGCAGGGCCTCGAAGACCCGGTACATATTGGTGAATTGGGTCTCGCCGCCGCTGCGGCTGATCTCCACCCCGTGCAGCAGCGCACCCACGCAGGGGATGGGCAGGTAGCTGCTGTCGGTGTGCCAGTACTGGGCCAGCGAGAGCTGCCGCACCGTGGGGTCGGTGGCCGGCATCAGTTGGCCATCGTCATTGACGTTGGAGACGCGGAAGATCTCGCGCACCCGTTTCGACTTGATGATGGCCTGGTGAAAAATCTCGGGCTCACCCAGAAAGCGGGTGAAGGCCACATGCTCTTCATCCGTGACCGGCTGGCCGGGGAAAACCAGCACCAGGTGCTGCATCCAGGCCGCCAGCAGCTCTTGGCGGGTGGCGTCGTCCAGCGGCTGGCGCATGTCGATGCCGCGCACCTCGGCACCCAGGGCGGGGTGCAGCGGGCGGACGGTGAGTTTGGCGTGGGTCAAGGGCGGGTCTCCGGCATCGGGGGGGTGTCGGCAAACGAGAAGCCGAGCGCCCGGGTGTAGTAGTAGAGGCCGCCGTCCTGCACGATCAGGAACATCGCGCGGCGCGGGCCGCCGTTGTGGTGCGAGTGCACGGCGGTGGGCGGTGTCACGGTGGTGGCCCAGGCCGACCAATCCTTGCGCTGGCCGTCCACCACCGAGTGGCAGCCCTCGCCAGCTATCACCAGGCTGACCGCCACCGAGTTGTGCCGGTGCGGCCGCTGCGACACCCCCGGCGGCAGCGAGTTCATCGCCACCGTCAGCGTGGGCAGCACATTGCGGATCGCCTCTTGCCGGGTGGACGAGAAGATCAAGGCCGACCCGGCGATGTCCTGGCCGCGGCCCACGTCGTAGAGCAAATCGATCTGGCGGCTGATCTCGTCGGCCGGGAAGTGCACGGCCTCGGTCGGGGCCTGGCCGGCGGCCGGGCTGCGCAGGTGCTCAAAGGCCAATTGGGGCTCGTTGGTGACGATCCACAGCACCGCGTCCTGGCCTGCCGCGTGATGGACCTGGGGCTGGCCACCCGGCAAGACCAGCACGTCGCCGGCCTGCCAGGCCAGGTGCTCGTCGCCGGCCTGGGTGTGGCCGGCACCCTGAATCACATAGACCATCACCCCGCTGGCCTCGAAGCAGGTGGGCAACTGGTCACCGGCGCGGATGCGGGCATAGCGCGCCAGCACCAGCGGGGTGGTGGCGGGGTAGGGCGTGGCCAGCGCGGCGGATCGGTCACAGGCGATCAGGCCGGTGGCGGTGGTGGGGTCGAGGGCGCGCGCCGGCTCGTCGGTGAAGCTGTGCGACGGCACCTCGGGCAACTGGATGTTGAAGGCGTTGCCGGTGTTGTAGTAGAGCGCCCGGGCCTGCGCGGCCGACGCCGGCCGGGCGGCGCGCTGCGCTGGCAGGTCAGCGATCGAGCTGGGCAGTGGCTTGTCCGTCATGGGTTGTGGCAGGGTTTGGGGCCGCTTGGCGGCCAGCGGTGGTGCGGCTTGCAGGGTGTTGGTCATGGGGGGGTGCTCGCGGCAATGGCCTGAACCGGTGGCGATGGCTGCCATCCCGTGGCTGCCCAGGGTGCGCAGCCACCCAGGCCCGGCAGCCGCCGACAGTCGCTAAAAATCACTAGGTACGGTATGATACCCGCAAGAATCAAAACCTTTGTGCGGGTATTCACGCCCCTGCAAGACCTGCCCAGATCGGGCCCCGTGTACCAAAATCGGCCCCCGCGCCAACGCAATTGGCGCCCCAGCCCTGAACCAGGTGAGACCGCCATGAAACTCGGCATGTTCATGATGCCCATGCACGCGCTGGGGCGAAACCCCACGCAGACCCTGCGCGAGGACCGCGCCACCGTGATCCTGGCCGACCAGCTGGGCTTCCACGATGTCTTCATCGGCGAGCACCTGACCGACAGCACCGAGAACATCACCAATTCGATGATGTTTTTGGCCACGCTGATCCACGCCACCAAGACCCTCAAGCTGGGCACCGGCACCTGCAATTTGTCGCAGATGCACCCCACGCTGATCGCGGCGCAGGCGGCGATGTTTGACCATTTGTCGGACGGGCGCTTCATCTTCGGCATCAGCCCGGGCGCCTTGCCGTCGGACTTCGAGGCCCTGGGCCTGCTGGATGCCGACCGCAACCAGCTGTTCTCCGAGACCATCGATGTGATCCTGGCGATCTGGGCCGGTGAGCCGCCCTATGACATCGACCTGCCGGGCAACCGCTACAAGGTGAGCACCCGCCAGACCTACGACCCGGCGATTGGCATCGGCATCATGCCCAAGCCGCTGCAACGGCCCTGGCCCGAGGTGGTGGGCACCGTGGTGGCGCCGTTTTCCAAGGGCGTGGTGCTGATGGGCGAGCGCGATTTCCACCCGATCTCGGCCAACTTTCTGCTGGCCAAATGGGCCAAGACGCATTGGGCCAACTATGCCGAGGGCAAGCGCAATGTGGGCAAAGTGGCCGACCCGGCCGACTGGCGGGTGGCGCGCACCCTGTTTGTGGCCGACGACGACGCCACCGCCCGGGCCTATGCCATCGCCCACCCGGCCAGCCC
>JANLZT010000692.1:0-1933 GCA_031366465.1 Betaproteobacteria bacterium
GAGACCGCACCGCAGCGCCGGCCTGAATCCACCAGCTTTGCACCCGTGTTCCAGCAGCTGGGCCGCACGCTGCGCCACCCCGCCTTCCAGGCCTGGGCGCTGCTGGTGGGTTGCAGCTATGGCGGCATCTATGTCTTCCTGGCCGGCCTGGGCTATGCGCTGATCACCGTGCTGGGTCTGAGCCCGGCGCTGGCCGGCGTGGTGATGAGCGGCGTATCCCTGTGCTACATCGCCGGCACCCTGCTGTGCCGGCGCTGGGTGCCCAGGCTGGGCGCCGTGGGCGCGGTGCGGCGCGCCACCTGGATCACCGGTGCCAGCGGCCTGTGCATGCTGGCGCTGGCGATCACCGACCACCGATCCGTCTGGGCGGTGATGCTGCCGCTGTGCCTGTACTCGGTGGGCCACGGCGTGCACAACCCCTGCGGCCAGACCGGCGCGGTGGCGCCCTTCCCGCGCTCGGCCGGGCTGGCGTCGGCGCTGGCTGGTTTTGTGATGGCGGTGGTGGCCTTCGGCATCGGCATCTGGCTGGGCCGCGCACTGGACGGCACGCTGCGCCCCTGGGCCGCCAGCATGGCGGTGGCGGCTGGCATGACGGTGCTGGTGGCCCAGACCCTGGTGCGCCGCCACGGCGGGCAGCTTCAAACCACATGACAGTCCCGGCCATGCCGCTGCGCGCGCTAGGCATCGCCGGGCCCACCGCATCGGGCAAGAGCGCGCTGGCGCTGGCCGCCGCGCAACGCTGGCCGGTGGAGATCATCAGCGTCGATTCGGCGCAGGTCTTTCGCGGCCTGGACATCGGCACCGCCAAGCCCAGCGCGGCCGAGCGGGCCGCCGTGCCGCACCACCTGATCGACATCCTGGACGCCAGCCAGGCCTACTCGGCCGCGCAGTTTGCGGCCGACGCCCGGCGCCTGATCAGCCAGATCAACCAGCGTGGCCGCATCGCGCTGCTGGTGGGCGGCACGCTGCTGTACTTCAAAGCCCTGATCGACGGCCTGGACGCGATGCCGGCGGCCGACGCAGCGGTGCGCGCCGCGCTGGATGCCCGCGCTGCGGCCGAGGGCTGGACAGCGCTGCATGCCGAGCTGGCGCGGGTGGACCCCGTCACCGCCGCGCGCCTCAAATCAACCGACGCCCAGCGCATCCAGCGGGCTTTGGAGGTGTGGACGATCAGCGGCCAGCCGATCAGCAGCTTTCACGGCCGACAAGCCACCCCCGGCCTGGCCGTGCCGCTGCTGGCGCTGGCACCGCTGGACCGCGCCTGGCTGCACCAGCGCATCGCCCAGCGCTTCGATGCGATGCTGGCCGACGGGCTGATCGACGAGGTGCGCGGCCTGCGCGCCCGGGGCGACCTGCAGCCACGCCTGCCGGCGCTGCGCTGCGTGGGCTACCGCCAGGCCTGGGCGGCGCTGGAGGCCGGCGACCTGGCGCCGCTGCGCGAGCAGGGCATCGCCGCCACCCGGCAACTGGCCAAGCGCCAACTGACCTGGCTGCGCGGCATGCAGGCCACCGTGGTGGCCTGCGATGCGCCGGATGCCTTGGCCCAGGGCCTGGCCGCGCTGGGCAGCATGGTCGAAGCCCAGGCCGCGGCATGAACCCTGCCGTGCTGCAGATCACCGGCCTGCGCCGCGCCTACGACGGCACTGCGGTGTTTGCCGATGTGCACCTGCAGCTGGCCCCGGGTGAGTTTGTGGCGCTGCTGGGCGAATCGGGGGTGGGCAAATCAACACTGCTGAACTGCATTGCCGGCCTGGACGATGCCGATGCCGGCAGCGTGCTGCTGGCCGGCCAAAACGTGCAGCAACTGCCCGAGCCTCAGCGCGCCCGGCTGCGCCGCGAGACCCTGGGCTTTGTGTTCCAGGCCTTCCACCTGCTGCCCCACCTGAGCGTGGCCGAGAACGTGGCCCTGCCGCTGCTGCTGCTGGGCCAGCCC
>JANLZT010000698.1:0-7166 GCA_031366465.1 Betaproteobacteria bacterium
GCAGGCAGCGCGCCCGCTCCAGCCTGCCCGCCAGCACCGACAGGCGCGCCAGGTTGCACAGCGGCACAAAGATGCCCTCGGGCGACTGCAGCCTGCGGGTGATGCCGATCGCCTCCTCGTAGCAGGCCCCGGCGGCGTCGAGCTGGCCCATGCTGCGGTGCAGTTCAGCCAGGTTGTTCAAGGCCGCGCCCAGCCAGAAGGGTGACGCCAGCTTGCGCGCGGCGTCGCAGGCCTGCTCGTAATGCAGCCGGGCTTCTGCCAGCCGCCCGGTTGAATGCAGCCCTTTGGCCTGCAGGCTCTGGCAGATGGCGATCAGTTCGGCATCGCCGATGGCCAGCGCGCTGGCCAGGCACCGCTCGGCATGGGCCAGCGATTCGGCGTAGCGGCCCATCCGGAAGGCGATCTGCCCTATCGCCCATTGGGCGCGGCAATGCCACATCGGATCAAGGCCTTCGGGAGCCTGGGCCAGCGCCTGCTCGGCCAGCGCGTGGCCGCGCTCGAGTTGGCCCGACGCAATCCAGTAGCGCCACAGGCAGGCCACCAGCCGCAGGGCCGCCTGCGGGCCATCGGCAGCCCGCAAACACCAATGGTGGGCCGCCAGGATGTCCTCTTGCTGCTGGGCCAAGCGCAGCATCCAGACGCCCTGCTGGGGCCCCTGGACCTGCGCCAGCGCCTGCTCGGCCACCGCCACGATGCTGCCAAGGTGGCGGTCGCGCGCGGCCTCGGCTTCACCGGCCTGGTCCAGCAGCGCCAGCGCATATTGGCGGACCGTCTCCAGCATGCGGTAGCGGGCTTGGCCCGCGCCGTCATGCTGCACCACCAGCAACGATTTGTCGTGCAGCCTTTGCAGCAGCGCCAGCACGCTGTACTCGTCGCCCCCATCGGCCACCGCCGTGGCAGCGCCCAGCGTGCAGCCGCCGGCAAAGACCGCCAGGCGCCTGAACAGTTGCTGCTCGGCCAGCGGCAGGCTGTCGTGGCTCCAATGCAGCGTGGCCTGCAAGGTCTGCTGGCGTGGCACGGCGCGGCTGCCGCCGGTCAGGAAGCGGAAACGGTCGGCCAGCAACACACTGATCTCGGCCACCGGCAGCATGCCCACCCGCGAGGCCGCCAGCTCGATGGCCAGGGCGATGCCGTCCAGGCGGCGGCAGATGTCGGCCACCGCCAAGGCATTGCGTTCATCGACCTCGAAATCGGGCTGCGCCAGGCTGGCGCGGTCGACAAACAGCCGCACTGCCTCGGACGCCCGCAAGGCCGCCAGGTCTGGCGTGGCGGGCAGTGACAGCGGGCGCACCGCCAGCACTTGCTCGCCCGCCACGCCCAAGGCCTCGCGGCTGGTGGCGATGATGGTCAGCAGCGCGCAGCGGCCGATCAGCACATCAGTGACCTCTGCCGCCCCGTCGATCAGGTGCTCGCAGTTGTCCAGCACGATCAGCGCATGCCGGCCGGCCAGGTGGGCGCACAAGCGGTCGATCAGCGGGGTGCGCGCCTCCTCGCGCACCCCCAGCACGCCGGCCACGGCAGCGGCGATGCGCTGTGGCTCGCGCAGCGGCGCCAGATCGACAAACCAGACGCCCTCGGCAAAGCCCGCCATCTGCTGCTGCGCCAACTGCAGGGCCAGGCGGGTCTTGCCGCAACCGCCGGTGCCAATCAGGGTGAGCAGCCGGGTTTGCTGCAGCAGCCGCGCGCACTGCGCCAGAACCCCCTCGCGGCCGATGAAGCGGGTGCGCGGTGGCTGCAGGTTGTGGGGTGGCGCGGCGCTGGTTGGCAGTGGCACAGACAGCGCGCCGTCAGCCTCCAACACTGCCGTGAAGCGGTAGCCGTGGCCGGGAATGGTGGCGATGGACAGCGGCCCCAAGAGCTTGCGCAGCGCCGATACATGCACTTGCAGGGTGTTGTCTTCGACCACCGCGTCCGGCCACACCGCCTGCAGCAGATCGGCCTTGCTCACCGGTGCGGCGCGCCGATCAAACAGCACCATCAGCACATCAAAGGCGCGGGCACCCAGGGCTGCCGGCACGCCGCCGACCAGCAGTGATCGCTGCGCCGGCCGCAACTCAAAAGGGCCGAACCTGATTGCCTGATAGGCCACCTGAACCGACACAAGCCCTCCTTGAAGCCTGGCCGCAGCTTAAGGCAGGACTGCCGCCAAGCATCAGATCTCTTCAGGGCCATGCCAAAGACCTGAAGCGCCTTCAGGCCGATATTGGCCCATGGCGCCGTGTGCGACGCCACATCTGGGGAGCCCGGTCATGAACATGCCGTCACACTTCAAAACCAATCCCAACAGCGCGCGCCGGACTGTCGCGGGGCCGCGCTGCCAGCGCAATGCGGTGGCTTTGGCAATCGCCAGCACTGGCGTCGCTGCGGCGATGCTGTCAATGCCGGTGGCCGCCGCCGACTTCAGCGCGGTGTTTTCGCTCAAGGGCCAAAGCGTGTACAGGCCCGGTGACGCCATCGACATCGACACCAACAAGCGACTGGGGCCGAATGCCTTCGACATCGGCAAGGAATACGGCGCGCTCTTCGACCCCTGCCCGGTCATTGACTGCCCGACCGGGGTGCGCGCCGGCGCCAACACCAATGGCAGTTTCGGCTTGAACTACGGTGCCAAGTTCAACAGCGGGTCCTATGACCTGCTCTACCCGGTGATCGTCAAGATTGCCGAGCCTGCGCCGCTTTCCAATGTCATGGGCACGCCGTTCACGCTGGGCACCAGCTTCAAGGTGCCCGGCTACGACGCGCCGGCCTACCAGGAGTATTTGAACGGGCAGCGAATGGTGGCCAAGCTCACCACCCATTCGCCAACCCTGCAGGCCTATGTTGACCTGGACGCCCGCTTCCACGCCTTTGTCGGCGCGCAGGCCTGCCTGGCCGGGGTCTGCACCGGCCCGGCGCTGGGGCCGATCGACTTCAATGCATCGCGACCGCTGGCCGGCATCAACCGCAACAACGACGGCCTGATCCGGGCCGGCGACCAAACCGTCCAGCTCAAGCAGTACTTCAGCGCCCTCGACGGCAATCTCACCGGGCGGCTCAACATCCCCAACCTGGACGCGGTCTCAAAGCCCACAGAAGGCTCCGCGACGCAGTTGCGAACCTACGGGCGCGACAGCCTGTTGTCCCTGGGCGCCAACGTGGGCAATATCGTGTCCAAGGCGGTGGGCGTGCCGCTGGTGGGCAATGTGGCGGGCATCGGCTACAACTTGCTGAGCATCAATGCGGGCTTGGGCCTGGATGTGACGCAGTCGATCAGCATCGGCCTGACGCCCATCGAGACGCTGAACTTCCTCAGCCCGGTGCAAAGAAGGTTGGACAACGGGCTGTGGAGCGCCCCCACCAAACAAGTCGTGGTGCCGCTGGGCCAGCAACTGGAGCTCAGATCGAATGTCCGCAATCTCGGCGTTGTGCCGCAGACCTCGCTGCAGGTGTCGATCTCGAATGTCACCGAGTTGGTGGTGCAGGGGGACTTCAATGTCCAGGCGCTGGCTGCCGATGTCTACGGCCTGAAGATCGGGCCGGTCTACGATTCGGGCGCCGTCAATGTCGGCAAGTTCACCATCCCGCTCTACCAAAACAGCTTTAGCTTTGCGATGGGCGCGGTGTCCGGCCTGCCGTTCAATGTCATTCAGTCCTTTCCTCTCAGCGTGTCGGCCGACCCGGGGTATCGGGCGCTGTTTGCCCTCGGCAATCAGGACGACAGCGGGCTCGAATCGGCCCAGATCCGAACGCTGGATCTGGGTTGCGCGCTCGTCTTCAGCTGCCCTTCGGTCTTCTATGCCAATGCCGATCCCTCAACGCTGAACCAATTTGGCGAGCGAGTGTTCATGCAGGACGCCGACACGCTGCGCCTGGCCACCAACAACCCCGGCGAGGTCGGCACCGACGCCTCGCAGTTGGCGCTGCTGTATGCCGCCGGCTACTCGCCCGAGCGTATCGAATTGGTCTCGCCGATCGGTGACCCCAGCCCCATCCCCGAGCCGGCCAATTGGGCCTTGATGTTGATGGGATGCGTTGGCCTGGGTGGGCTGATTCGCCGTCGCGCCAGGGCCGTCAGTCCGCCAACAACATGGCTGCCCCCTTCTCGGCAATCATGATCGTCGGGCTGGCGGTGTTGCCCGAGATGATGCTGGGCATCACCGACGCATCGATCACATACAGGCCACCCAGGCCCTGCACCTGCAAGCGCACATCCACCACCGCCAGGCGGTCACCCAGCAGCCCCATGCGGGCCGTGCCCACCGGGTGGAAGATGGTGCCGGCCCGGCTGGCGATGGCCCCCTGCAGCGCGACCTCGTCGTCATCGCCCACCGCCGCACCCGGTGACAGCTCAAGCGGCTGCTGGCTGGCCAGCGCGGGCGCGGCCATGATGCGGCGGGTCAGCCGCACGGCATCGGCGGCCACTTGACGGTCGCGCGCGCTGGCCAGGTAGTTCATCAGGATGTGCGGCGGCTGGGTGGCGTCAGCGCTGCGCAGCCACAAGCGGCCCCGGCTGCTGGGCCGCAGGTCGTCGACGATCATCGTCAGGCCGGGATGGGCATCGAAAGGCGCGTCCATCGCGGCGCGGCTGAAGGCCAGCACGTTCCAGCCCAGGTCGGCGCGGTCCACGCCCGGCGATGAGCGCGCAAACAGGCCCAGTTGGCAGGGCGCCATGGTCAAAGGACCGCGCCGCGTCAGCGCGTATTGGGCCGCCATCCAGGCCTTGGCCAGGGCCGAGTTCATGCGCGGGTTCAGGGTGGCCGCGTCCTTCAAGCGATAGCGCAGCGCGATTTGCAGATGGTCGTGCAGGTTCTCGCCAACCCCCGGCAGGTCATGCTGCACCGCGATGCCCAGGCCGGCCAAGGGCGCGGCCGGGCCGATGCCCGACTGCAGCAGGGCTCACCGTCAAAGCACCAGTCAAATTGAGGGTTGCCGATGGTGTAGCGGTAGCCCACCGGCACCTTGAACCAGACCGACGCGGCCGGGCCGCCGGCCTCGATCAGCAGCACGCGGTGGCGCGGGTCTGCCGATAGCCGGTTAGCCAGCACACAGCCGGCCGCACCGGCGCCGACGATGATGAAGTCGGCCGCCAGCGCCGGGCCGCCGGGCGCCACGCTCACTGCTTGGGGATGCCGGCGCGCTTGACCAGCGCACCCCAGCGGCCATAGGCATCGCGCACCTCGGCGGCCAACACCTCGGGGCTGGAGCTCTCGGCGGTGTAGGCGCCGGTCTTGTAGAACTCCTGCACCGACGGCTGGGCGATGGACTGGGCCAGCGCGGCGTTCAATTTCTTCACCACATCGGGCGCCATGCCCTTGGGGCCGAACCAGCCCAAAAAGCTGACGATGTCGACATCCTTGACGCCTTGCTCGGTGACGGTGGGCACATCGGGCAGGAAGGCGTTGCGGGTGGGGGCGGCCACCGCGATGATGCGGGCCTTGCCGCTCTTGGCGTTCTGGATGGCGGCCGGCGCGGCATCAAAGGCCACCTGCACCCGGCCCTCGATCAAATCACCGGCCAGGTCGGCGCCGCCCTTGTAGGGGATGTGCTCCATGTCGATGCCGGCATTGGCCTTGAAGGTCTCGCCAAAGATGTGGGCCGAGGTGCCAGTGCCAAACGATGCATAGCTGAGCTTGCCGGGGTTGGCCTTGCCGTAGGCGATCAGCTCCTGGATGTTCTTGACCGGCAGGCCGGCATGCACCACCACCACCAGCGGGCCGCGCGCGCCGATGGTGATGGGGGTGAAGTCGGTCAGCGGATCGAAGGTGGCGGCCTTGAGGGTGTGGGGGATCTGCGCCATGGTGGACGACGCGCTGTAGAAGATGGTGTGGCCGTCGGGCGCGGCGCGCAGCACCTCTTGCGCCGCCAGCAGGGTGCCGCCGCCAGGCTTGTTGTCGATCACCACCGGCACGCCCAGGATCTCGGCCAGCTTGGGCGTCACCGCCCGGGCCTGCGCGTCCACGCCGATGCCGGGCGGGAAGGCCACGATCACCCGGATCGGCTTGCCCTTGATCGGGAACTCGGCCGGCTGGGCCTGGGCCAGCGCTGCGCTGGCGCCCAACAAGGCGCCCAGCAAGGGGGCGAGCAGAACGGCAGCGTGGCGGCGATGCAGAGGCATGGGGGTCTCCAACGGTGGCCAAAACGGACATGGCGACCACCTTATCCGCATACCAGCGCCGCTTCGATCCGGAATAGCCCTGGTTTTGGGCTCGATTCGCAATTATTTTGGACACTGAGTCCAAAAATGGATGAAGCTAGGTCGCAACCCCGCCGGCGCGCTGATGTGCAGCCCAAGTCAGGTAGAGCCTGACATCGAACTCGATCTGGTGGTAGCCCGGCAGCATGTGCTGGCACAGCGCGTAGAAGGCCTTGTTGTGCTCGCGCTCCTTCAAATGGGCCAGCTCATGCACCACGATCATGTCCAGCATCGCGGCCGGCGCGTCCTTGAACACCGCCGCCACCCGCAGCTCGCGCTTGGCCGCCAGCCGCCCGCCCTGCACCCGCGACACGCTGGTCAAGGTGCCCAGCGCGCGCTGGTCGATCTGCAGGCGCTGATCAAACGCCACCTTGGCCAAGGCTGGGGCGTTGCGCAGGAAACGGGCCTTCAGCGCCGAGGCATGGGCGTAAAGCGCGCCATCGCTGCGGATCAGGTGAGCCTCGGGATAGCGCCGGGCCAGGTGCTCGCCGAGCTGACCCGAGGCCAGTTGCTGGCGCACCTGCTCGACCAGCGGGTCTGCGTAGCCGGCCAGCAAGGGCAGCGTGGGTGTCCCGGTAGCCACCCGCTGGGACTCAGCTAGCGCACCGCGTCCGGCAGCTCGATCTTGACTTCCAGCACCTCGAAGTTGTCCTGCCGCTCCAGGCTGACCTTGATGTCGTCGGCCGAAATCTTGACGTATTTGCTGATCACCGCCACCAGCTCGCGCTGCAACTGCGGCAGGTAGTCGGCGCGCGAGCCGCCGCGGCCTGAGCGCTCGTGGGCCAGGATGATCTGCAGCCGCTCTTTGGCGACCGAGGCGGTTTTCTTCTTTTCGCCCAGAAAGAAGGACAGAAACGACATCTCGCTCACCTCGCGCCGAACAGCCGCTTGAAGAAGCCCGGTTTTTCGGCATCGGTGAAGCGCATCGGCACCTCCTCGCCCAGGAAACGGCTGATCACGTCCTTGTAGGCCTCGCTGACGTCGGTGGCCTTCA
>JANLZT010000711.1:0-4613 GCA_031366465.1 Betaproteobacteria bacterium
AGCCCTCTTCGAGCTTGCGCACCATCATCTCCACCGCAATGATGGCGTCGTCCACCAGCAGGCCCAGCGCGATGATCAGCGAGCCCAGCGAGATCTTGTGCAGGCCCACGCCCCAGTAGTACATCGCCACGAAGGTGATCGCCAGCACCAGCGGGATGGTGATGCCCACCACCATGCCGGGCCAGATGTCGAGGCGCAGCTTCCAGCTGCCGGGCCGGGTGTGCAGGCCCAGCGCCACAAAGCTGACCAGCAGCACCACCCCCACCGCCTCGACCAGCACCCACACAAATTCACCCACCGATTTGCTCACCGCCGCCGGCTGGTCCTGCACCCGCGACAGCGTGATGCCGGCCGGCAGCGCCGCCTTGATCTGGTCGCTGCGCAGGCGTAGCGCGTCACCCAGCGCGATGATGTCGCCGCCCTTGGCCATCGACACGCCGATGGCGATCACCGCCTGGCCCTGGTGGCGCACCTTGACGGCCGGTGGGTCGACCACGCCACGCCGCACCTCGGCAATATCGGACAAATGCAGCGTGCTGGCGGCACCGGTGGCGGCATTGGTGGCGCGGATGGGGAAGCGCTTGATGTCGTCGATGTTGCGGAAGGCGCCTGCCACCCGCACCTGCAAGCTCTGAGCGCCCGCGTCCAGCAGGCCGGCGCCCTCCACCGCGTTCTGGGCCGCCAACTGGGCCAGCACCTGGCCCATGTCCAGGCCCAGCTGGGCCAGGCGTTTTTGCGAGATCTCGACAAACACCTTCTCGGCCTGGGCGCCGAACAGCTCGACCTTGGCCACATCGGGCACCCGCAACAACTGCGAGCGCAGGCCCTCGGCAAAGACGCGCAACTCTTCGTCGCTGAAACCATCGGCCGCCAGCGCGTAGATCGTGCCGTAGACATCGCCAAAGTCGTCATTGAAGACCGGGCCGATCACGCCTGCGGGCAGGGTGGAACGCATGTCGCCGATGCGCTTTCTGGCCTGGTACCAGCTGTTGGCCACCTCCTTGGGCGGCGCGCTGTCTTTCAACTCGATCAGGGTCAGCGACTCACCCGGCTTGGTGTAGCTGCGCACGGTGTCGGCGTAGGGGATCTCCTGCAGCGTGCGCTCCAGCTTGTCGGTCACCTGCTCGGCCACCTGCAGCGCGCTGGCGCCGGGCCAGAAGGCCTGCACCACCATCAGGCGGAAGGTGAAAGGTGGGTCTTCGTCCTGCCCCAGCTGGAAGTAGGCCGCCACCCCCAGCACCAGCAACACCACCATCAGATAGCGGGTGAGCGCGGGGTGCTGCAGCGCCCAACGCGAGATGTTGAAGGACGTGGGCTGGTGGCCGGGCAGGGGGTGGTCGCTCATGGTGGCTTGGCCAGTACTGGGCGCTGTGGCGCTGTTACCGCGAGGCGACGGCAGGGGCCGGCAGACTGGCCGTCGGCGTGGCTGGTGACGCTGGCCTGGGCAGGCCCCCCAATGCCGGGCCGGCGGGGCTGATCGCCCCGGGCTCGGCATACCAGCGCACCTTCTGGCCTTCGGTCAGCACATGCACACCGGCGGTAACCACGGTCTCGCCCGCCGCCAGGCCGGCGCCCACCAGCACCAGGTTGCCCTCGGCGCCGGCAATCTGTACTGGCCGGGCCTGCACCTGCATGGTCTGGCGATTGACCAGCCAGACCCGCGCCACGCCGCCTTGCTCAAACACCGCCGGCAGCGGCAGCTTGATGACCCCGGCCACGCTGGGCGCATCGATCAGCACGCTGGCGGTCTGGCCCAGGCGCAACGCGGTGGCGCCGACATCGGCCTTGACCAGGAAGGTGCGGGTCACCGGGTCGGCAGCGGGCGCCATCTCGCGCACGCTGGCCGGCAGCGGCGCATCGGCCGAACCCCAGGCCTGCAGCTTGAGAGCGCCCGGCTGGCCCAGCAGCGCGCGCACGGCCGCCGCGCGGTCTTCGGGCACGCTAAAAATCGCATCGCGCGGCCCGTCATGGGCCAGCCTCAGCACCGCCGCGCCGGCGGCCAGCACCGCGCCGGGCTCGGCGTCCACGGCAGTGACCACCCCGGCGGCATCGGCCACCAGCAGCGCATAAGCGGCCTGGTTGCGCTGCACGCTGGCCTGGGCTTGGGCCTGCTCGGCCTGGGCCCGGGCGGCCTTGAGGGTGGTCTCGCGGCGCTCCAGCTCCAGGCCGCTGATGAAGTTCTGCTCGCGCAGCTCTTTGTAGCGCTTGAACTCGGTCTCGCTCAGCGCCAATTGGGCGGTGGCGTTGTGCAGGGCAGCGCGCGCCGCGTCCTGGCCCAGCAGCAGGTCGGCCGCGTCGATCTGCGCCAGCGGCTGGCCGGCCTTGACCACATCGCCCACATTGACCAGTCGCTTGACCAATTTGCCGCCCACCCGAAAGCCCAGCCGGCTCTCGGTGCGCGGCCGGATCTCGGCGGCATATTCGTGCTGCGGCACGCTGCTGGCGCCACTGACCACCATCGTGCGCACCGCCCGCAGCGGTTCTTCGGCAGGCGCCTTGGCGCCGCAGGCCACCAGCAGTGGCAGGGCAAGCAAGGCGAACAGGTATCGGCGCATGGTGGGCTCCCTCGGGGCTGGGTGGGTCGCGCGCCTCGCGCACGCCGCATTAATTAGTGACTGACTGGTCAGTAATATAGAGTCAAGGCCGGATCGATGTCAAACCCTTGATCGCGTTTGACCTCGACACGGCCCGGGCGTGGCCCTGGCCGGTGCCGGCTCAAGCCGGGCCATCTGCCGCCACCGACAATCCGCCGGGTGAGCGTCGATCACTATGAAAACTTCCCCGTTGCGTCCCTGCTGTGCCCGCCCGCGCTGCGCGCACCAGTTGCCGCCCTCTACCACTTCGCCCGCAGCGCCGACGATCTGGCCGACGAGGGCAGCGCCAGCCCTGCCGAGCGGCGCCTGCAACTGGCCGCCTATCGACAGGCGCTGGACGCGGCCTACCGGGGGCAGCCGGCCAACGGCCCCTGGGCCCCCGTCTTCGGGCCGCTGACCACGGCGATCCAGCAGCACTGGCTGCCGGCGCCGCTGTTGCACGCCTTGCTCGATGCCTTCGAGCAAGACACCCACAACCCGCGCTACCCCGACCGCGCCGCCCTGCTCGAGTACTGCAGCCGCTCTGCCAACCCGGTCGGCCGGCTGGTGCTGCACCTGGCCGGCGTGCAGGATGCCTTGTCGCTGCGCCAGTCGGATGCGATCTGCAGCGCGCTGCAACTCATCAACTTCTGGCAAGACCCCAGCATCGACCTGCCGCGCGGCCGCAACTACCTGCCGCTGGCCGATCTGCAGCGCCACGGTGTGGCCACTGACACCCGCCTGCCCGCCCGCGACACGCCCGCCACCCAGGCCCTGCTGGCCGACCTGTGCGGCTGGGCCCTTGATTTGATGCAGCAAGGCGCACCGCTGGCCTGCCGGGTGCCGGGCCGGCTGGGTTGGGAGCTGCGGCTGGTGGTGCAAGGCGGGCTGCGCATCCTTGAGACAATCCAGGCCATGCAATACCGCACCCTGGGCCAGCGCCCCAGCCTGCGCAAGCGCGACGGGGCCATCCTGCTGTGGCGGGCCCTGCGCATGCGGCAGGCCCAACCCACGCCCGGCTTCCCGCTGCGCTGAGCCACACCGTGACGCCCCAGCAGTACGTGCAGGACAAGGCCGCCGGCAGCGGCTCGTCGTTCTACTACGCCTTCTTGTTTTTGCCGCCGCAGCGGCGCGCCGCGATCACCGCGTTCTATGCCTTCTGCCGCGAGGTCGATGACGTGGTGGACGAAATGCGCGACCCCGGCGTGGCCGCCACCAAGCTGGCCTGGTGGCGCCAGGAGGTGGCCCTGGCCTTCGCCGGCAGGCCCAGCCACCCGGTGACGCAGGCGCTGATGCCGCACACCGCCGAGCACGGCATCACGGCCGCCCACCTGCTGTCGGTGATCGACGGCTGCCAGATGGACCTGGACCAGACCCGCTACCTCGACTACGCCGGCCTGCAGCGCTACTGCCACCTGGTGGCCGGCGTGGTGGGCGAGGTGGCGGCCCGCATCTTTGGCCACAGCCAGCCCGAGACCATCGCCTACGCGCACCGGCTGGGCCTGGCGCTGCAGCTCACCAACATCATTCGCGACGTCGGCGACGACGCCCGCATGGGCCGCATCTACCTGCCGATGTCCGAGCTGCAGGCCTTCGATGTCAAGGCCCATGAGCTGCTCAAGCGGGAGTCACCCTGGGGCTACAGCGACCGCTTCAGCGCGCTGATGCGCTTCCAGGCCGAGCGCGCCCACCGCAGCTATGACCAAGCCCTGGCGCTGCTGCCCGAGACCGACCGGGTGGCGCAGAAATCGGGCCTGATGATGGCCAACATCTACCGCAGCCTGCTGCGCGAGATCGAGGCCGACGGCTTCCAGGTGCTGCACCAGCGCACGTCCCTGACGCCCGTGCGCAAGCTGTGGATCGCGCTGATGACCCACTGGCGCGGCCGTTGAAGCCCACCCGCCAGCCGGTGCCGCTGCCTCACCCTAAAACCGGGCCGGTGGCCGTGGTGGGTGCGGGCTGGGCCGGCCTGGCAGCGGCCGTGGCGCTGGTCAAGGCCGGCCGCGAGGTGACGGTCTATGAGATGGCGCCAGCGGCCGG
>JANLZT010000492.1:0-3550 GCA_031366465.1 Betaproteobacteria bacterium
GCCTGCGCCAGGCCGGCCTGCAAGACCTGGTGCTGGACCTGGCCGATGCCCGCATCGTGCGCGGCGTGCTGGCCGGTGTGAGCCTGGACTCGGCAGCCCTGAACAGCCTGATCGCCGCACTGGCCGCCAAGGACTTGGCCGCGCTGCACGATCTTTCGCGCGATTTCCCCGCGCCGGCCCGCGCCGGCCTGCTGGCCCTGCCCACGCTGTATGGGGATGCGTCGGTGCTGGACCAGGCGCGCCGCCAGTTGCCCGACCAGCCCGCCATCCGCGCCGCGCTGGATGATCTGGCCTGGCTGGCCCGGCATGTGGCGCGCGCCCACGCCAGCGTGCGCATCGGCTTCGACCTGGCCGACATGGGCGGCTATGCCTACTACTCTGGCGTGCGCTTTGCGGTCTATGCGCCGGGTGCCGCCGATGGGGTGCTGCGCGGTGGGCGCTATGACGAGGTTGGCGCGGTGTTCGGCCGCAACCGGCCTGCGGTGGGTTTTTCCACCGACCTGAAACTGCTGGCCACTTGTGCCACGCCCAAGCGCCTGCGCACCGTGGTGCGGGCGCCCTGGAGCGAAGACGCCGGCCTGCGCCAGGCCATCCGCGCACTGCGCGGGCAGGGTGAGGCGGTGGTCTGCATCCTGCCGGGCCATGAGCATGAGGGCCAGGAGTTCGACTGCGACCGTGAATTGCTGGCCGAAGGTGGCCAATGGGTGCTGCGCGCCCTCTGAGAGCTGACACCCCGGCCAATGCGCTGCGGGCCTGACCAAGGAATCCCTGAACCATGCAAGCAATCAACAACCGCCAGTCCGGCCGCAACGTGGTGGTGGTCGGCACCCAATGGGGCGACGAGGGCAAGGGCAAGGTGGTCGATTGGCTGACCGACCATGCCCAAGGCGTGGTGCGCTTCCAGGGCGGCCACAACGCCGGCCACACGCTGGTGATCAAGGGCGTCAAGACGGCGCTGCAATTGATCCCCTCGGGCATCATGCGCGACGGCGTGCCCTGCTACATCGGCAATGGCGTGGTGGTCGATCCGACCCATTTGCTGGCCGAGATCGAGCGGCTGGAGAAAATCGGCGTCGAGGTGCACTCGCGCCTGTTCATCAGTGAATCCTGCCCACTGATCCTGCCCTTCCATGTGGCGGTGGACATGGCCCGCGAAGCACTGCGCGAGACCAGCGGCGCCGGCAAGATCGGCACCACCGGCAAGGGCATCGGCCCGGCCTACGAGGACAAGGTGGCGCGCCGTGCATTGCGCGTGCAGGATTTGAAACACCCCGAGCGCTTTGCCACCAAGCTGCGGGAGTTGCTGGCGCTGCACAACTTTGCGCTGGGCGGCTACTTGAAGGGTGAGGTGTTGGAGTTCCAGCCCATCTTCGACCAGGCCATGCGCATGGCCGAGCAGCTCAAACCGATGATGGCCGATGTCGGCTACCGCATCCACCTGGCCAGCCAGGCCGGGGCCAACATCCTGTTCGAAGGCGCCCAGGGCACGCTGCTCGACATCGACCACGGCACCTACCCCTATGTGACGTCCAGCAATGTGGTGGCCGGCAATGCCGCTGCCGGCGCCGGCGTGGGGCCGGGCATGCTGCATTACATCCTGGGCATCACCAAGGCCTACACCACCCGGGTGGGCGGCGGGCCCTTCCCGACCGAACTCGACATCCTGGCCGAGGGCACCGTGGGCCACCACCTGTCCACCGTGGGCCAGGAGCGCGGCACCGTCACCGGCCGGGCGCGGCGCTGCGGCTGGCTGGATGCGGCCGCGCTCAAGCGCGCGATCATCATCAACGGCGTCTCGGGCCTGTGCATCACCAAGCTCGATGTGCTCGACACCCTGGCCGAGATCAAGGTCTGCATCGGCTACAAGCTGCACGGCCGCGATGTGGACATCCTGCCGCTGGACGCCGATGACATCGCCGCCTGCGAGCCGGTGTGGGAGACCTTCCCCGGCTGGCCCGGCAGCAGCTTCGGCATCACCCACTGGGACGATCTGCCGGCCAATGCCAAGGCCTATCTGCTGCGGGTGCAGCAACTGATCGGCGCGCCGATAGCCATGGTGTCCACCGGCCCCGACCGCGAGCACACCATCCTGCTGCGCCATCCCTACCAGGCTTGAATGCCGATGACCCACACCTTGCACCCCAGCTCCGGAGACACCCCATGCTGACCGACGACGGCAAGCACCTGTACGTGAGTTGGGACGAGTACCACCTGCTGATCGAGCGCCTGGCGCTGAAGGTGGCGCATTCGGGCTGGGCGTTTGACCAGATCCTGTGCCTGGCGCGCGGTGGCATGCGGCCGGGTGATGTGCTGTCGCGGGTGTTTGACAAGCCACTGGCCATCATGAGCACCAGCAGCTACCGGGCCGAGGCCGGCACCATCCAGGGCCGGCTGGACATGGCCAAGTACATCACCATGCCCAAGGGTGAGCTGGCCGGCCGGGTGCTGCTGGTGGATGACCTGGCGGACTCGGGCATCACCTTGCGCGCGGTGGTGGATCGTTTGCGCGGCGTGCCGGCCATCACCGAGCTGCGCACTGCGGTGATCTGGGTCAAGGGCGGCTCGACCTATGTGCCCGAATACTGGGTCGAGACCCTGCCCACCAGCCCCTGGATTCACCAGCCGTTCGAGGAGTACGACAACCTCCGCCCCGACGGCCTGGCCAAGAAGTTTTCGGTTTGATTCTTCGCGTCAGTTTGACCGACCGCTCAGCATGGCCTGAGCTGTCGGCGCCAGTCAATCACCCCGCCGCGCCTGGCGATATCCGCCGGGCTGCGATTCATCTCAAAGCGCGTGAGCCCAAACAAAAAGGCCAGCACTTGTGTGCTGGCCTTGCTTGTCTTGGTGCCCAGAAGAGGACTCGAACCTCCACGCCGCTAAGCGCTAGTACCTGAAACTAGTGCGTCTACCAATTCCGCCATCTGGGCAGGTACTGAAAGTGGGAGTCTAGCATCAAACAAGACCAAACCAGCCCGGCGGCACCCGCCAGCGCGGCGCTGATGAGTGACATTGAAGGCACTGTGATCGGCCACCGCGACGGCCACGGCTTTGTGCGCCGCGACGACAACGAGCCCGACGTTTATCTGTCGCCGCAAGAGATGCGCTCGGTGCTGCACCGCGACCGCATCCGCGCCCGGGTGGTGCGCTTTGACCGCAAGGGCCGGCCCGAGGGCCGGGTGATCGACATCGTCGAGCGCCGCAAGAGCCCGATCATCGGCCGCCTGCTGCACGAGAACGGCGTCTGGCTGGTGGCGCCCGAGGACAGGCGCTATGGCCAGGACATCCTGATCCCCAAGAACGCCACCGCCAACGCGGTGGTGGGCCAGGTGGTGGCCATCGAGCTGACCGAGCCGCCGTCGATGTATTCGCAGCCGGTGGGCCGCATCACCGAGGTGCTGGGCGAGATCGACGACCCCGGCATGGAGATCGAGATCGCGGTGCGCAAATACGAAGTGCCGCACCGCTTCTCGCCCGAGACCCTGGCCCAGGCCGCAGCCCTGCCCGACGCTGTGAGGCCAGCCGACAAGCGCCACCGCATCGACCTGACCGA
>JANLZT010000743.1:0-3360 GCA_031366465.1 Betaproteobacteria bacterium
GCAGGCACCCAGATCGCGCTGGGCCTGGACTGCGCGGCGAGTGAGTTCTACAAAAACGGGCAGTACGTGCTGGACGGCGAAGGCGGC
This sequence comes from Betaproteobacteria bacterium, assembly GCA_031366465.1. Taxonomy (GTDB): domain Bacteria; phylum Pseudomonadota; class Gammaproteobacteria; order Burkholderiales; family Burkholderiaceae_C; genus Pseudaquabacterium. The sequence goes on from JANLZT010000743.1 coordinate 88, forward strand.
ATCAAATTGAGCGCGCCGGCCTGGACCGACATGCTGGCCGGCTGGGTCGACAAATACCCCATCATCAGCATCGAAGACGGCATGCACGAGGGCGACTGGGACGGCTGGAAGCACCTGACCGAACGCCTGGGCAAGAAGGTGCAATTGGTGGGTGACGATTTGTTCGTCACCAACACCAAGATCCTGAAAGAAGGCATCGCCAAGGGCATTGCCAACTCGATCCTGATCAAGATCAACCAGATCGGCACGCTGACCGAGACCTTTGCCGCCATCGAGATGGCCAAGCGTGCCGGCTACACCGCCGTGATCAGCCACCGCTCGGGCGAGACTGAAGACTCCACCATCGCCGACATCGCGGTGGGCAGCAATGCCGGCCAGATCAAGACCGGATCTTTAAGCCGCAGTGACCGCATGGCCAAGTACAACCAGTTGCTGCGCATCGAAGAGGACCTGGGCGACATCGCCAGCTACCCCGGCCGCGATGCCTTCTACAACCTGCGCTGATCCCAGCGGCGTGCCGTCCCTGAGACACCGGCCATGGGCCTGCCACGCCTGAGCACCGTGCTGTTGCTGCTGTTGCTGGCGGTGGCCCTGGGCCAGCTATGGCTGGGTGATGGCGGCCTGCCCCAGGTGCGGCGTTTGCAGGCCCAGTTGGACGCCCAGAAGCAGCGCAACGAGGCCCAGCGCGCAGCCAACCAGCGCCTGGTGGCCGAGGTGGAAGATTTGCGCCAGGGCCTGGAGATGGTGGAAGAGCGCGCCCGCGCCGACCTGGGCATGGTCAAGCCCGACGAGATCCTGGTGCAGTACGCGCCCAGCGCGCCGCGTAGCACCGTGGCTGTCCCGGCGGCTGCCGCCGCAGCCGCAAGCCCGGCCTCGCGTTGAGCGGCCTGCTCGCCCTCACCGCCCCGTTGCTGCTGCCGGCCTTCAGCTGGGGCGGCAGCGCCTTCACCTGGCTGGAGCTGGTGGCCACCGTGCTGGCGGTCTGGATGGTGGTGTGCAATTTGCGCGTCAACCCCCTCGGCTGGCCACTGGCCATCGCCAGCTCAGGCCTTTACGGCCTGCTGTTTGTGCACAGCAAGCTCTATGGTGAAGCGGCGCTGCAGGGCGTCTTCATCGTGCTGGGCGGCTGGGGCTGGTGGCAATGGCTGCGCGGCAGCGGTGCCGATGGCAGCCGGCTGCGGGTGCGGGCCTTGTCCGGCAGGCAGCGGCTGGCCGCACTGGGCGCCACGCTGGCTGCCTGGCCGCTGCTCGGCTGGCTGCTGGCCCGGCTGACCGACAGCGATGTGCCCTACCTGGATGCCCTGCCCACCGTCGGCAGCCTGGCCGGCCAGTACTTGCTGGCCCGTAAATGGCTGGACAACTGGCCGGCCTGGGTGCTGGTCAACGTCTTCAGCGTGGCGCTGTTCGCCACCAAGGGGCTGTGGTTGACAACCGGGCTGTATTTGCTGTTCGCGTTGATGGCGCTGGCCGGCTGGCGCGCCTGGGCGCGACTGCTGCCCGCTGCGCCGGCCAGGGCTGGCCATGGCTGAGGCGCTGCGCATCGCCATCGTCGGCGCCGAGAGCACCGGCAAGACGGCCCTGGCCCAGGCCCTGGCCGGCCGGCTGGCTGAGCTGACCGGCCGCCGCTGTACCTGGGTGGGCGAGTGGCTGCGCCAGTGGTGCGAGCGCGAGGGCCGCACGCCCCGGCCCGACGAGCAGGCCGCCATCGCCGAGCACCAACACCGGCTGATCGATGCGGCCGCCGCCCACCACGACATCGTCGTCTGTGACACCACCGCGCTGATGACGGCCGTCTACAGCCACATGCTGTTCGACGACCGCAGCCTGGTCCCCTTCGCCATCGCCCAGCAGCGCCGCTGCGATCTGACCTTGCTGACCGCGCTGGACATCGAATGGGTGGCCGACGGCCTGCAGCGTGACGGCCCGCAGGTGCGCGGGCCGGTGGACGACCGTGTGCGCGCGCTGCTGATCGGCCACCAGATCGCCTGGTCGCTGGTGTCGGGCCAAGGCGACGCCCGCCTGGAGGCGGCGCTGGACGCCGTGGCACCGCTGCTGCGGCGTACCGGCCCGGCCGGCAGCGGCCTGTTCACCCGGCTGGCAGCGCGCGACGCCGCGCCGGCCGCGCGGGCCTGGGTGTGCCTGGATTGCGACGAACCCGCTTGCGAGCATCTGCTGCTGCAGAGGTAGCAGGCTGTCGCGCATGGTTGGCGTGATGTGCTGATGTCTTGATGCGACTATGTCTTGATGCGATGATGCGATAGCATTCAACCATCAACGCCACCGAGGCCCCCATGCGCACCACCCTGGATATCGACGATGACGTGTTGGCCGCCGCCAAGGCCATGTCACAGCGGCAGCAGGTGTCGGCCGGCAAGGCCTTGTCCAATCTGGCCCGCCAGGCCTTGGCCGGCAACCCTGCCAGCCCGGGGGGCAGCGCCCAAACCGCCAGCAGCGCGGCGGGCTTCCGCCCGTTTGCATCGCGCGGAGCGGTGGTCAGCGACGCGCTGGTAGACAGCTTGCGCGATGCCGAAGGCGTCTGATGCGTGCGCTGCTGGATGTGAATGTGCTGATCGCACTGCTGGACAGCGCCCATGTGCACCACGCGGTCGCCACCACCTGGCTGAACCGCCAGCTTCACCACGGCTGGGCGTCCTGCCCCATCACGCAAGCGGGCTGTGTCCGCATCATGTCGCAGCCGGCCTACCCGGGTGCACTGCGCGCCGCCGAGGTGGCCGCCCGCCTGGCTGAAGCCGCTGCCGGCCCGGCGCACACCTTCTGGCCCGCAGCGGTGGATCTGCTGCAGCCCGGCAGCCTGGATTGGTCAAGAGTGCTGGGCCACCGCCAAGTCACCGATGCCTGCCTGCTGGCAGTGGCGGTGCAAAACCAGGGCCGGCTGGTCACCCTGGACCGGCGCATCCGGCACGATGCGGTGCCAGGCGCCGCGCCTGAGCACCTGGCGGTGATCGACTGAGCCAGCGCAGTACCCCTGCGGCCCCTCACCAACGCTGCGCCGGCCGCCGCGAGGTGTGGAACACCCGCAGCACTTCCACAAATTGGCCGCGCACCCGGTAGGGCACGATGTAGCGGGTCTTGGGCACCAGCAGCTCACGCGTGCCGGGCACCCGGCCGGGGCGGCCCAGGCCGGGCTGCTCGGCCAGCAGCGCCACGGCGGTCAAGACCCGTTGCACCACCAGCCTGGCGGCCTGCGGGCTGTCTTGCGCGATGTAGCTGGCTTCATCGTCCAGATTGCGCAGCGCGGGGCGCAACCACCTG
>JANLZT010000790.1:0-2422 GCA_031366465.1 Betaproteobacteria bacterium
CTTTTGATCGGGTGGCTGCGGCCGGCCTTGGCCGCGCGCTGGGTCAGGCTTGAGCGCGCCGCGCCATGCTCAAACCCGCCAAGGCCAGTGCCACCAAAGCCAGGCCGGCGGGCTCGGGCACATTGCCGCGGGCATCGGTCAGCTCAAACGCCAGGTCATCGACGGCAAAACGCAGACCGTTGGACCCGCCGCCGAATTCAATGCGCCGCACGGCGGCGGCGTTGGGCAGGGATACCACCTGACCGGTCAGCCAGGTGAAATCGCCACCCAGGGGCAATGCATAACCGCCCAGCACCTGCCGGCCATTGGCACCGAACAGCGCGACGCCGAAGTTCTGCGCGTTCACGGCCAAGTCAAAGGTCAGGGAATTCAGTGACACGCCGTCTGCCAGGGTGATGGCGAAGGTCTTGCCAAACCCGGTATTCATCAGGAAATTCGGCGGGGTGGGCGGCCTGCCGGGATCGCTCACACCGCCACTGGGGACGTCATTGATGTTGGCCCTGACCACATTGTCACCTGAAAACAACAAACCCAAGCTGGCGTACTGGGTGGTGAGCACGTCGCCGACATGCAGTTCGTCGAAGGTGATCCTGGTGGGCGCTGCCTGTGCCGACGCAACGATGCCGACAGCGAGCAGGGCTGTGCCCAGGTTTTTGAAGGTCATTGACATGTTTTGTACCGGCTGACTCGTGGCTTAACTACACCGCTGATCCGGAAAAGATAAAAGCGGAATCAAGTGGTCCGACTGTATCCAAGCGCAGCACAGGCCGACAGTTGGGCCTTCCCTTCGTTCAGGGGGGGTCAGGCCGGCCATCGGCCCCGGCGCCCCTTGAGTGGTGGGGGAGCGCGGGCCGTAGACTCGGAAAGTGGAAACCAAATGGCTGGAAGATTTTGTCAGTCTGGCCGAGACGCGCAGCTTTTCGCGGTCTGCCCAATTGCGCCATGTCACCCAGCCGGCGTTTTCGCGCCGCATCCAGGCGCTGGAGGCTTGGGCCGGTGCTGACCTGGTCGACCGCTCGTCCTACCCCACCCGATTGACGCCTGCCGGCGAGACCTTGCATGCGCAGTCGCTGGAGATCCTGGTGGCGTTGCAAGCGGCGCGCAACCTGATGCGCTCGCACCGCGCCAGCGGGCAGGACGTGATCGAGTTTGCGATCCCGCACACGCTGGCTTTCACCTTCTTCCCACACTGGCTGATGGCGCTGCGCGGGCGCTTTGGCAGCGTCAAGACACGCTTGATCGCGCTCAATGTGCATGATGCGGTGCTGCGCCTGACCGAAGGCGGCTGTGATCTGCTGATCGCCTACCACCATGCGTCGCAGCCGCTGCAGTTGAGCCCTGACCGCTACGAGATGCTGTCGCTGGGCCATGAGACGCTGGCCGCCTATGCCAAGGCCGATGCCGACGGCCAGCCGATGTTCAGGCTGGGAGCGGGCAACGCGCCGGTGCCCTTGCTGGCCTACGCGGCGGGCGCCTACATGGGCCACATGGTCGAGCAGATCGTGCGCCAGATGCCGGTGCCACCGGCCTTGGAGACCACCTACGAGACCGACATGGCCGAGGGCCTGAAGGCGATGGCCCTGGAAGGCCATGGCCTGGCATTCTTGCCGGCCAGCTCGGTGCGGCAAGAGCTGCGCAGCCGCCGCCTGGTGGCGGCCGCCGCCCCCGGTGTGGGCGAGCTGACCATGGAAGTGCGTATCTACCGCGAGCGGCCGACCAGCGCCCGGCATGCCAAGGCGGCGGCTCAATCCTTGTGGGATTTTCTGCGCGAGAGCGCCAGCGAGACCTGATCCGGCGGGCGCCGCGCGGCGCTCGTGGCCGCGCTTGATCGGCGCCGTCAATGCCCCAGGATCTTGGACAAGAAATCCTTGGTGCGCTCGCTCTGCGGGTTGTCGAAGAAGGCATGCGGCTCGTTCTGCTCGACGATCTGGCCTTGGTCCATGAAGATCACCCGGTTGGCCACCGCCTTGGCAAAACCCATCTCGTGGGTAACGCACAGCATGGTGATGCCACCCTCGGCCAGCTCGATCATCACGTCCAGCACCTCCTTGATCATCTCGGGGTCGAGCGCCGAGGTCGGCTCGTCGAACAGCATGATCTTGGGGGTCAGGCACAGCGCCCGGGCAATCGCCACCCGTTGCTGCTGGCCGCCAGAGAGCTGCAGCGGGTATTTGCCGGCCTGCTCGGCAATGCGCACCCGGTTGAGTTGCACCATCGCACGGTCCTCGGCCTCTTTCTTGGGCAGCTTGCCCACCCACATCGGTGCCAGCGTCAGGTTCTCCAGCACGGTGAGGTGGGGGAACAGATTGAACTGCTGGAAGACCATGCCGACTTGCTTGCGGATGGCCTCGATGGCCTTGACGTCGTCGCTCAGCTCGACGCCGTCCACCCGCAGCGTGCCCTGCTGGTGCTCTTCCAGCCG
>JANLZT010000509.1:0-7951 GCA_031366465.1 Betaproteobacteria bacterium
GCGTTCTTCTTGACGATGCCGATCAGCAGCAGGATGCCGATGGTGGCGATCAGCGTCAGGTCCATATCGAACAGCTTGAGCGTCAACAGCGCGCCCACCGCTGCCGACGGCAGGCCAGCCAGGATGGTGATGGGGTGGATGAAGCTCTCGTAGAGCACGCCCAGCAGCACATAGATCACCAGCAGCGCGCCGACGATCAGCACCACCTGGCTGCCCTGGGAGTTCTTGAACACCGCCGCGTCACCGCCCCAGGTGGTGATGATGGACTGGGGCAGGCGGATCTCCTGGCGCACCGCGTCGATGCGGTTGGTGGCGTCGCCCAGCGCCGCGCCGGGCGCCAAGTTGAACGAGACCGTGACCGCCTGCAACTGGCCCACATGGTTGATCGAGGTCGGCCCCACCGTGCGTTTGACGGTGGTGAAGCTGGCCATCGGCACCAGCGCGCCGGTGGACGCGCGCACATACACGCCGCCCAGCGCGCTCTCGTCGGCCTTGCTGCCGGGCGCCACCTCCATGATGACCTGGTAGCTGTCGACGGTGGTGAAGATGGTGCTGACCTGGCGCTCGCCAAAGGCCGAGAACAGGCCCGAGCGGATGGCGTCTATCGACACCCCCAGCGCCGCCGCGCGGTTGCGGTCGATGTCCAGGCTGGCCTGCAGGCCGCGCAGTTGGCTGTCGCTGGTGACATCGCGGAACAGTGGGTCGCCGCGCAGCTTTTCCTGCAGCTTGCCGGCCCAGTCGTTCAACTCACCGGCCTGCACGCTTTGCAGGATGTACTGGAACTGGGCCTTGCTGGGCCGCCCGCCCAACTGCAGGTTCTGGATCGGCCGCATGAAGACGTTGATGCCGGGCTGGCCGCGCAGTTTTTTGCGCAGGCCCTCGATCACCTGCTTCATCGGCAGGCGCTGGTCGCGGGGTTTCAAGTTGACGAACATGCGGCCGGTGTTTTGTGAGCCCTGGCCGCCGTTGAAGGAGCTGACCGAGGCCACCGCCGGGTCGTCACGGATCACCAGCGCGGCGCGGTCTTGCAGGCGCACCATCTCTTCGAAGGACACATCGTCGGCGCCCTCGGTGCTGACCGTCATCTGGCTGATGTCCTCCTCGGGGAAGAAGCCCTTGGGGATGTCCACGAACAGCCAGCCGGTGGCCGCGAAGGTCAGCAGGGCCAGCACCAGCATGCTCTTGCGCCAGCGCAGCGCGCCGTCCAGCGTGCGGCTGTAGCCGCGCAGCGTGGCATCAAAGGCACGCTCAAAACCACGCACCAGCCAGCCGGGCTTTTTCTTGTGGGCCTCGTCGGTGAGGAATCGGCTGGCCAACATCGGCACCAGGGTGAGCGAGACAAAGGCCGAGGCCAGGATGGCCAGGCCGACGATCACCGCAAACTCATGGAACAGCAGGCCGATCACGCCCGGCATGAAGAAGATCGGGATGAACACCGCCACCAGCGAGGTGCTGATCGAAATGATGGTGAAGCCCACCTCGCGCGAGCCGCGCAACGCGGCCTGGAAGGGCGGCTCGCCGCGCTCGACGTGGCGCATGATGTTCTCCAGCATCACGATGGCGTCGTCCACCACCAGGCCCACAGCCAGCGTCAGGCCCAGCAGCGAGATGTTGTCGATGGTGTAGTGCAGGCCCCACAGCATCGCCACCGCGCCCAGCAGAGAGACCGGCAAGGACAGCGTCGGGATCACCGTGGCCACAAAGCGCCGCAGGAACAAAAATATCACCAGCACCACCAGGACTATGGTGCCCAGCATGGTCAGCGTGACATCGTGGAGTGAGGCGCGGATCGAGACCGAGCGGTCGTTGAGCACATCCAGCCGCACCGACTGCGGCAACTGGCTCTTGAAGCCGGGGATCGCCGCCTTGACCGCATCCACCACCGCCACCGTGTTGGCATCGGGCTGGCGCAGGATGGCCAGGCTGATCGACGTGACGCCGTCCAGGTTGGCCGAGCTTTTCAGGGTCTCGAAGCTGTCCTCGACCTGCGCCACATCGCGCAGCCGCACCGGGTTGCCGCCCTTGATGCTGACGATCAGGTCGGCAAACTCAGCCGCGCTGGCGAGTTGCTTGTTGGCCTGCAGCGTCAAGATCTGGCGCGGGCCCTCCAGCGTGCCCACCGGGGTGTTGGCATTGGCCGCCGTCAGCGCCAGGCGCAACTCGTCCAGGCTCAAGTTGCGCGCGGCCAGTTGCGATGGGTCCACCCGCACCCGCACTGCAAAGCGCTTGGCGCCGAAGATGTTGACTTGCGCCACGCCGTCCAGTGTGGACAGGGTGGGCGAGATCAGGTGCTCGGCAAAATCCTGCAGGTCAGCCAGGTTCATCGACGGCGAGGTCAGCGCGATGAACAGGATGGGGGAGTCCGCCGGGTTGACCTTGCGGTAGTTGGGCGGCGCCGTCATCTCGGGCGGCAGGGTGCGCTGGGCCCGCAGCAACGCGGCCTGCACGTCCACCGCCGCCACGTCGATGTTGCGGGCCTGGTCGAACTCCAGCGTCACGCTGGTGCTGCCCAGGGTGTTGGTTGAGCTGATCACAGCCAGGCCGGGGATGGTCTGGAACTGCTTTTCCAGCGGCAGCGCCACGCTGGTGGCCATGGTCTCGGGGCTGGCGCCCGGCAGGTTGGCCTGCACATTGATGACCGGCGTGTTGTAGCTGGGCAGCGCGGCCACCGGGATGCGGGTGAGCGCGATGATGCCGGCCACCATGAAGGCCAGGTTGAGCAGCACCGTCATCACCGGACGGCGGATGAACAGCTCGGACAGGTTCATGGCGCACGGCCCCCAGCACTGGCGCCGGCCGAGGCTGCAGGCGGGCCGCCGGCGGGTGCACTGGCATTGGCCGGAACACCGCCGCCGCCGCCTCGGGCCCCCGAACCACCCCGGCCAGGCTCGGCCACGCGCTCGATCAAGGGCGTGCCCGGGCGCACGTTCTGGCGGCCGTCCAGCACGATGCGCTCACCCGGCCGCAGGCCCGAGACCACCGCGTCGGTGCCGGCCGAGGCCAGCACCTTGACCGGCCGGATCACCGCCAGGTTGCCCGGCCCGGCGGCAAACACCGCCGTGCCGCGCGCCCCTTGCACGATGGCGGCCTGCGGCACCACGATGGCGTCGGGCAGGGTTTGCAGCGCCATCTTCACCGTGACATAGGCACCCGGCCACAGCGCCTGGTCGGCATTGCTGAACTGGGCCTTGACCTTGATGGTGCCCGAGGCCGCATCGACATTGCTGTCGACAAACAAAAGCTTGCCCTGGCGGCTGCCCGCCACCGCCGCAGCGCCGGCCGCACCTGGCCCGCCCCGGCCGGCGGCGCTGGCCGCGCCAGCCGCTGGCGGGGCCGAAGCCGGCATTGATCGCCCGCTGGCGCCAACCGCGGCGGCCGACGCCGCCCGCCCCGGCCCACTGGCGGCACCGGCACCGGCACCGGCACCGGCACCGGCCACCGCGCCGGCCAGGCTGTCAGGCAGCAGCGCCGTCACCCGGCCCTGGCCCGAGGCCAGGGCCTTGAGCGCATCCGGCAGATTGCGTTGCGGCAGGTTGAAGGTCACCGCCACCGGGTCAATCTGGGTGATGGTCAGCATCGCCGGGCCGCTGGGCGACACGCTGCTGCCCGGGAACACCGCGATCACCCCCACCCGCCCGGCGCCGGCCGCGCTGATGCGCGAGAACGACAGTTGGGCCTTGACCGCGTCGATGGCCGCGCGGTCGGCCACCACCACCGCCTGCTGGCCTTCGACATTGGCGGTCGAGGTGTCCACCGCCCCCTGAGATATGAAGTTCTTGGCCAGCAAGTCCTGGCTGCGCGCCAATTGGCGGCGGGCGTCGGCCAGCCCGGCCTCGTCCTTCATCAACTGGGCTTCGGCTTTTTTCAGGTTGGCCTGGTCGACCCGGGCGTCGAGCGTGAACAGCGGCTGGCCGCGCTGCACAAACTGGCCCTCCTTGACCTGCACCGTCAGCACCTGGGCCGCCACCTGGGGCTTGACCTCGACGCTGCTGAGTGCGGCCACCGTGCCGGTGGCGTCCAGCGTCAAGGTGAAGTCACGCACCTGCGCCCGCACCAGGGTGACGCTGACCGGCGGCATCGACGCCGCAGCGGCCGGTGCGGATGCTGCCGACGCGCCGGCTGATGCACCCGCCGACGTGCTGGCGTCGCCTGCGGCGGCAGAGGCCGCGGCAGCAGGCGGCTGCGCGCCGTCGGCGCCACGGTTGCAGCCGGCCATGGCGGCGGCGATCAAGAACACGGCGACGCCACGCGCGGCCAGCCAAGCAAGGGTCAAACGCGGCCGGTTCAATGCGGTCTCCAGGCGGGTCGGGTCAAAGGGATGGAGGCCGCGGAAAAGCCGCGTCCAGCACCTGCAGGCCGTACACCAGGGCCGTCAGCTCCTGCGGGCTGCGGCCCAGCAGGGACCGCGCCAGGTCAGCCTCGGTGCGGCAACGCATGCGCTCGAGCACGGCCTTGCCGTCGGTGCACAGGTGCAGCTCGCTGCGGCGGCGGTCGGTGGTGCTGCCGCAGGCGCGCAGGTAGCCGGCCTTGACCAGCCGGTCGGCCATCGCCGACGCGGTGGCCAGCGTGACGCCCAGAAAGCCCGCCAGCGCGCTGACCGAACTGCCTGGCTGGCGATCAACAAAGTTCAGGCCTCGAAACTGCGGCACCGACAACGGGCCGTCGATCTGCGCGCGCATCGCCAGCCGCACCGCGTCCATCACCTGCGGCAGGATCAGCATCACCTGCGCGGCGGCGAAGTCAGGGGTGGCGGGCTGGGCGGCAGGCATGGCGGGCGCGGGGTGGCGTGGTCTTGAAATGCTTAGTGAGGCTAAGCATCAGCATAACAAGCTGCGGCGTGGCGGACAGCCGGCTTTACCCAGCGTTGACACGCCAACCCCCCGCAATCAAGGGCTCCGGCCGGCCCGGCCGCGCTGCCAGTCGCGCAGCACCTGCTGCCAGGCCCGCAACTGCGGATCGGCGGCCGGGCCGTCGGCGGCGGTGGCCACCAACTGGTCCAGCAGAATCTGCTGGTCGGTACTCAGCGCGGGCGGGAATCGCGGCTCGATGCGCAGCTTCAAATCGCCGCGCGGCCCGCGCCGGCTGGCCGGGAAGCCCTCCCCCGGCAGGCAATAGTCCAGGCGCTCGCGGTCGAGCACCAGGTCTTGCAGGCCACCCAGCGTGGGCACCCGCACCGGCCGTCCCGCCATCCAGGCAAAACCGCTCACCGGCAGCGTGCAGCGCAGGCTGCCATCGGCGTCGAGCTCGAAGATGGGGTGGGGCATCAGCTGCACCCGGATCAGCAGGTCGCCCGGGCTGTGGCCGGGCCGCATGCGCCGACCGTCCACCAGCAGCTCGTCGGCGTTGCGCACGCCGGGCGGCAGCCGCACGGTCACCCGGTAGCCGGCGCTGTCGCGCTGGCCGGTGCCGGCACAGCCCGCGCAGGGCTGCTGCAAGACGCCGCTGGCCTGGCAGGCCGCGCAGGCCCGCCAGGGGCTGAACAGGCCGTACCAGCCGGCCGGCCGGACCTGGCCGGCACCATTGCAGGCGCCACAGGCTGGCGGCGGCGTGAGGTGGCCGCATCCGGCGCAATCGGCGCAGGTCTCGCGCTCCTTGCCACGCAGCACCCGGGTGCAGCCAAAGGCCGCTTCTTCGAGGCTGAGCCGCACCTGGCGCCGCAATGTGCGCCGCGGTGGCTGTGGGGTGTCGGGGGCATCGGCGCTGTCAGGGGCGTCGGGCGCGGCGGCCTGGTCGGCCTGGTCGGCCTGGTCGGCCTGAGCAGCTTGGCTGGCCTCGGCGGGCGCCGCAGCGGCCTGGGCAGCGGCGGCCGCCGCGCCCGCCGGGAAGCCGGCGCGGCGCAGCGCCTCGAAAGCCGCATTGATGCGCTGCATGCGCCCGGCCGCACCCGTGCTGCGGTTGCGGTCAGGGTGCCACTGGCTGGCCAGCCGGCGCCAGGCGGCCTTGACCTCGGGCTCGGGGGCCCCCGGGGCCAGGCCCAGCTCGGTGTATGCGTGGTCGGTGCCCAAGCCGGTTCCTGTGGAGTGAACGGGGATCGTAACGGTCAGGCCGAGACGATCCAACCCTCCAGCGCATCCACCCCCGCCGGCAAGCCCCAGCCCGGCTGGCGGGTGGCCCAGCCGGCCTGCAGCAGGCACAGCACGGCGTCCAGCGCGTCGCCGCTGGCGTCACCGGCCAACGCGTCGCGCTGGGCGGCGCTGAGCTTCAAGCGCAGGCCCAGGCGGCTGCGGCCTTGCTCCAGCGCGTCAACGATGTCCTTGCGGGCGATCAGCCGGTCAGCGGTCTGCTTGGCCTTGTCATCGCTCTTGTAGGGGCGGCGGGCGATCAGCTCGCGCGCCAGCAGGCCGGGATAGGCCTCCAGCGCCACCCGGTTGGTATCGCCCTGGCCCGGGGCGTGGGCCGGGAAGCACAGGCCCGCAGCGCGCAACAGCGGCAGGCCGGCATGCAGCATCCAGGCCACCGGCGGATTCACCCATTTCATGGCCGGGCTGCTGCCGGCCGGCCCGTCACAGGCGCGGTGGGCAAACTTGGCGCCCGCCGGCCGGGCATTGCAGAAGGCGGCAAAGGTGTCGCGGATGGCCGGGCGGGCCAGCCCGGCGTAGTGATCGATGCAGGCGGCCCAATCGGTGGGCCAGCCCAGTTGCAGCACCAACTCGCGCGGCAGGCCGAATGGCAGATCAAAGCCGCCCACCCAGGGCCCGGGCTGCTGCAGCCAGGCGCCAAAGGCCGGCAAGGTCTCAAAGCGCTGCAGGCCCTGCAAGCGCAGCAGCCCGCCGGCCAGGCTGCCGCTGGCCATCACGATGGGCTTGCGGCGGCTGGGTGCACTGGAAAAATCAACGCCGATCAGGGCCTGGGTCATGGCTCGATTGTCCGGTGCTGGCACCATGCCGCCAGGAGCCCCTGACCATGACCCACCGTCCCCAGCCGCCCAAACCGCCATCGCGGCGCCACCTGCTCTGGCTGGCCGGCGCGCCGCTGCTGGGCAGCGCCGGCTGTGTCGGCATCAACACCGGCAACGGCCTGCAAGGCGCTGATCCGGCGCTGCTGGCTGCCCTGGCCCCCACCGGCCGGCTGCGCGCGTCGATCAACCTGGGCAATCCCGTCCTGGCCCGCCGCGACGCCGCCACCGGTGTGGTGTCGGGGGTGTCGGTGGACCTGGCCTTCACCCTGGCCGCACAGTTGGGCCTGGCGGCCGACCTGCTGGTGGTCGAGGCCGCCGCCCTGTCGGTGACGGCGGTAGCGTCCGGCCAGGCCGACATCGCCTTTTTCGCGATCGACCCGCAGCGTGCCGGCGGTGGCATCCGCTTCACCGCGCCCTGTGTGCTGATCGAAGGCGCCTACCTGGTGCGCAAGGATTCAGCCTTGACCGACGACAGCCAGGTCGACCGCCCCGGCACCCGCATCATGGTCGGCCGGGGCAGCGCCTATGACCTCTACCTGGGCCGCAACTTGAAGGCGGCACAACTGCTGCACACCCCCACCTCGCCGACGGTGGTCGAGCGAATGCTGGCCGAGAACGCCGACGTGGCGGCCGGCGTCAAGCAGCAGCTGCAGGCCGACGCCCAACGCCTGGGCGGGCTGCGCCTGCTGCCCGGGCGCTTCATGGTGATCGAGCAGGCCATGGGCCTGCCGGCCACGCGGGGCGAGCCGGCAAGGCTGGCGCTGGCGCGCTTTGTCGAATGGGCCAAGTCGGGCGGGCTGGTGGCACGCTCGCTGGACAAGCATTGCATCGTGGGTGCATTGGTGGCGCCAGCGGCTTGAGGGGCCAGCACTCGGATGCGGGCGCCGGAGGTCAGGTTTGGGCTCTTTGTTGACTTTGCTTGGGTGCTTGAATGCAGTCGTTCGGAGTGCTGCGCGGGAGCGTCGCGCCGGGCTGGCGTGTTCTGCTCCATGTCCCCCGCCGCCGGCCAAAAGCCGCCGCCGGCTCCTCCTTTACTTGCGCAGAACACGCCAG
>JANLZT010000814.1:0-1996 GCA_031366465.1 Betaproteobacteria bacterium
GCCGGCCATGCATCATCCGGGCCATGCCCCGACTGGTCTTCACGCCGCAATTGCGCCGCTTTCTGGCGGTGCCCGATGTGGCCTGCAGCGCGCTGCAATTGCGCGCGGCGCTGGCCCAGGCCTTTGTGCAGAACCCGCGGCTTGGCGCCTATGTGCTGGATGAGCAGGGCCATCTGCGGCCGAATGTGATGCTCTTCATCGACGGCCAGCGCTGCCGCGAACGCATCCTGCTGGACGATCCGCTGCAGCCCGACAGCACCGTGCATGTGATGCAGGCCCTGTCGGGCGGCTGAGCGGCTGAGTCCCGTGCCTTTCACCGTTTTCCTCCAAGGAGCAGCCCCATGACCGACCGTGCCTGGGTGGCCACCCGCAAGGGATTGATCGAACTGAGGCGGCGTGCCGGCCAATGGCAGATTGCCGGCCACTCCTTTCTCGGCGATCCGGTGTCGATGCTGCTGCCGCCACCCGCCGATGGGCCGGGCGGGCGGATGTTGGCGGCCCTCAACCTGGGCCACTTCGGCGTCAAGTTGCATGCGTCCGACGATGCTGGCGCCACCTGGCAAGAACTGCCGGCGCCGGCCTACCCGTCGCAGCCCGACGACATCACCGGCCCCGACTGGAAACTGGGCCTGATCTGGTCACTGGAGGCCGCGCGCGGCAGCATTTGGTGCGGCACGCTGCCGGGCGGGCTGTTCCGATCAACGGACGCCGGGCAATCCTGGCAATTGGTCGACAGCCTGTGGAATGTGCCCGAGCGCACTGAGTGGTTTGGCGGTGGCTACGACGCCCCTGGCATCCACTCGATCAGCCCGCACCCCCGCCATGCCGGCGAGATGGTGGTGGGCGTCAGTTGCGGCGGCGCCTGGACCACGCTCGACGACGGTGCCAGCTGGACATTGACTGCCAGCGGCATGCTGGCCGACTTCATGCCACCCGAGCGCGCCGCCGACGGTGCCATTCAAGACCCGCACCGCATCGTGCGCTGCGCCGCCCGGCCCGAGGTGCTGTGGTGCCAGCACCACTGCGGCATCTGGCGCAGCGGCGACAGCGGGCGCAGTTGGCAGCGGGTGTCCACCGCGCCCTTGTCGAGCTTCGGTTTTGCGGTGGCCGTTCATCCGCAAGACCCGGCCACCGCCTGGTTCGTGCCGGCCGTGGCCGACCAATGCCGGGTGCCGGTGGGCGGCGCGCTGGTGGTCAACCGCACCCAGGACGGGGGCCAAAGCTTCGAGACCCTGTCGCAAGGCCTGCCCAGCCAGCATTGCTATGACCTGGTCTACCGCCACGGCCTGGCGGTGGACGGCGATGGCCGTGGCCTGCTGATGGGCAGCACCTCGGGCGGGCTGTGGGCCAGCGACGACGGTGGCGAGCGCTGGCAAACCGTCTCGCTCAACCTGCCGCCGGTCTATGCGGTGAGGTTCGGCTGATCCTGGCGGGGTGGCAGCGGGTTGGCGGCGGGTTCCGGCGGGGCGGTGGCGGGGCCGCCGCTACACTCGCCGCAGTCCGCGCGGTCGGTACCGCCAGCCTGGCTTGACGCCCTCGGCGCGGTGTTGGGCCCGGCCCCAGGAGATGCGATGCTCGACCCCCAAGCCAAGGCACTGCTGGACCTGATGGTCGAGCGCGGCGTGCCGCCCACCCACACCCTCACGCCCGAGCAGGCGCGCCGCTTTTATGTCGAGCGCCGGGCGGTCACCCAGCCACCGCCTCGGCCATTGGGCGAGGTGCGCGGGCTCACTGCCACTGGTCCGCACGGCGACATCCCGCTGCGCCTCTATCGCCCGGATGGCTTGATCCAGCCGGCGCCGGTGTTGGTCTACTACCACGGCGGCGGTTGGGTGATCGGTGACCTGGACACCCACGACAGCCTGTGCCGCGACCTGGCCGATGCCGGCCGCTGCGTGGTGGTGGCGGTGGACTACCGCATGGGCCCCGAGCACCGCTTCCCAGCGGCGGTGGACGATGTGCTGGCGGCCACCCATTGGCTGCAGGCCCAGGCCAG
>JANLZT010000816.1:0-1846 GCA_031366465.1 Betaproteobacteria bacterium
CGTAGCGGGTGGCCGCGCCCAGCAGCAGCGCGGTCAGGCCGGCAGCATCGGCCATGTCGATCACCGGCCGGCTGGTGGCCACCGGCAGGGCAGCCGGCGCATCGGTGGCAATCAGCGCGACAAAGGGGTCATCGGGGTACAGCGGGGCCTGGCCCAGCGCGGCCCGCCAGACTTCCACTTTGGGCAGATCGGCATGTTTGTAACCCTCCACCAGCACCCAGTCGACCGGTGACAGCTCGGCCAGCAACTGGTGCACCGACGGCAGGCCCTCCACTTCAAATTCACGCAACAAGGCCAGGCGCTGGGCCGAGGCGATCAGCACCTCGGTGGCGCCGGCCTCGCGGTGGCGAAAACTGTCCTTGCCGGGCCGGTCGATGTCAAAACGCTTGTGCGCATGCTTGATCACCGACACCCGCTGGCCGGCGGCCCTGAGCGCGGCGATCACGCCCTCGATCAGCGTGGTCTTGCCCACGCCCGACGGGCCGCAGAAGCCGACGACCTTCATGCCGCGCAAAGCCGTTCAATGTAGGCCTTGACGCGGCCCACATCCGCCGGCATCGCCGTGAAACGCCTGGGCAGGGCCTCGATGCCGTCGAGTGCGGCCGGGCGCAACGGCGGGCGGCCCAGGGCCTCCTCGATGGCGGCGGCGAACTTGGCCGGCAGCGCAGTCTCCAGCACGATCATCGGCACGCCGGGCTGCTGGTGCTCACGCCCGACCTTCAAGCCGTCGGCGGTGTGGGTGTCGATCATGTCCTGGTGCAGGCCCCAAGTGCTGCGGATGGTGGCCAGGCGATCGGCATGGCTGCTCTTGCCCGAGACAAAACCAAAATCCGCGATGCGCGCGGTCTCCTCGGCCGTGAGCTGGAAGCCGCCACCCTGCGCCAGGCCGGCGCCGAACAGCTCATTCACGCGCGCACCATCCCGGCCCAGCAGGTCGAAGACAAAGCGTTCGAAGTTGCTGGCCTTGCTGATGTCCATCGACGGGCTGCTGGTCTCGAAGGTCTCGGCATTGCTGCGCACCCGGTAAAGGCCGGTGCGGAAGAACTCGTCCAACACATCGTTCTCGTTGGTGGCCACCACAAGCTGGTTGATCGGCAGGCCCATCATCCGCGCGACATGGCCGGCGCAGACATTGCCGAAATTGCCCGAGGGCACCGCGAAACTGACCTTCTCGGCATTCGAGGTCGTGACCTGGAAATAACCCGCAAAGTAGTACACCACCTGGGCCAGCAGCCGGGCCCAGTTGATCGAGTTGACGGTGCCGATCTTGTATTGGCGCTTGAAGTCGAGGTCATTGCTGACCGCCTTGACGATGTCCTGGCAATCGTCGAACACGCCAGTGATCGTGATGTTGTGGATATTCGGGTCTTGCAGGCTGAACATCTGGGCCTGCTGGAAAGGGCTCATGCGGCCCTCGGGCGAGAGCATGAAGACCCGCACGCCTTTTTTCCCGCGCATCGCGTACTCGGCTGCGGAACCGGTGTCGCCCGAGGTGGCGCCCAGGATGTTGAGTTCCTCGCCGCGCCGCGCCAGCTCGTACTCAAACAGATTGCCCAGCAACTGCATCGCCATGTCCTTGAAGGCCAGCGTCGGGCCGTTGGACAAGGCCTGGATGTACAGGCCGGGGGACAGTTGCCGCACCGGCGTGATGGCCTCGCTGCCATAGGTGGCGGCGGTGTAGGTCTTGTCGCACAGGGCCTTCAAATCGGCCGGCGGGATGTCGGTGATGTAGCGCTGCAGGATCTCGTAGGCCAGGTCGGCATAGCGCAAGGCCCGCCAGCGGGTGAGTGTGGCGTCGTCGATCTTTGGGTAATGCGTGGGCAGGTAGAGGCCGCCGTCGGGCGCC
>JANLZT010000030.1:0-2799 GCA_031366465.1 Betaproteobacteria bacterium
ACCGGCTGGGCCCCCGGGTCCAGGCGCTGCAGCACCGGCTCGCGGATCTCGGTGGGCAGCTTGTGGCGCACCGAGCCGATGGCGTTGCGCACCTCGTCGGCGGCCTCGATCATGTTCTTGTTGAAGTTGAAGATCAGCACCAGCCGGGCGCCACCCTCGCTGGCGGTGGAGCGCACCTGGTAGATGCCGGCAATGCCCTGCATCGCGCGCTCGATGCGGTTGATCACCTCGCGCTCCACCGTCTCGGGCGACGCCCCGGGGTAGCTGATGGCCACGGTGAGCACCGGTTGCTCGACATCGGGGATCTGGTTGACGCGCAGCTTGCTCAGGGCCATCAGGCCCAGCGCCATCAGGCCCAGGATGATGACCAGCGTGGCCACCGGCCGCTTGATGCTGAACTCGGACAGGAACATGGTGGCCTCAGCGGCTGGCGGCCGAGGCCGCTGCGGTGGCTGGCCCGACCGGCGCGGCCACAGGCTGGCTGATCTCCACCGCCTGCCCATCCACCAGCGCGCTGCCGGGGTTGCGCAGCACCCGGTCACCGGCGGCCAGGCCGGCCAGCACCGGAAACTCACCGCTGCGCAGATCGCGATCACCGAGCTTGACGCTGACCTTGGCCAATTGCGCGCCGCCCGCCTTGCCATCCCCCTTGCCATCCACCCGCCAGGCCCAGGCGGCTTCGCCCACCCGCAGCAGCGAGGCCTCGGCCAGCATCAGCTGCTGGGTGCCGCCGGTCTCGACCCGGCCCTCGGCAAACAGGCCGGCCATCCGCGGCGCGGCGCCCGAGTCGGCAAAATCCACCAGCACCTCGACCTGGCGGGTGGTGGCATTGGCGGCGGCGTCGATGCGCCGCACCTTGCCGGTGAACTCATGCTGCGGGAAGCCGTTGACGCGGAAGTTCACCGCCTGGCCGACCCGGATCTCATGCAGCCGGTCGGCACTGACCAGGCCCTCGAAGCGCATGGTGCGCGGGTCGATCACCTTGACCAGCTCCTTGCCCACCTGCGCGGTGTCGCCGGCCGAGACTCGGCGCTCACTGAGCACGCCATCGAAGGGCGCGCGCACCTCCGTGCGGCGCAGTTGCTGGCGGGCACTGGCGGCGCGGGCCTTGGCGGCCACCAGGTCGCTCTGGGCGTTGTTGCGGCGCACCTCGGCGTCTTCGAGCGCCTGCATGGAGGTCATGCCCTGCACCTGCAAGGTCTTGAGCCGCTGCACCTGGCGCTCGGACTGCTCAAAGGCCTGGGACGCGGCGCGCACCGCCTCGTCGGCCGAGGCCAGGCTGTCGCGGATCGCGCTGTCGTCCAGCCGCACCAGCAAGTCGCCCGCGCGCACCGCCTCGCCGTTTTCTTTCAGCACCTGCTGCACCAGCGCGCCCACCTCGGCACGCAGGTCGGCGCGGCGCTCGGGCTGCAGGCTGCCGGTGATCACCGGGCCGCTGGCCAGCAGCCGGCTGGCCAGGGTGCGCAGGTCCTCGGCGGCGATCAGCAGCGTGGGGGCGGACGCTGCGGCGGCGCGGCTGGCGGCCGACGCCGCTGCCGTGCCTGGGGCCGCAGCGGCGGCCGGGCCGCCCTTGCCGCAGGCCGCCAGCAGGCTGGCCAGCGCAGCGCAGGCCAGGACACCGGAGGCCAAGACGAATCGCAGATCTGAGCGCATGAAAAAAGGCAGGCGCCGCCGGGGCCGGCCGCGCTTGAAGGTGATTCGGGCCCGCCAGGGTAGCGGATCGGCCACCGCTGCCGCGCCCGGCCGGCGGCTTCAGGCCGGCCGCTTCATCTGGCAGGAGGTGGGCTGGGCGCTGATGTAGGCATCCCAGACCTGCTCGGAGCGGAAGCCATAACCCGTGCCCTCGGCGTCATGCTTGACGCCCTTGCTGCCCTGCTTGGCCCACATGCCCAGGAACAGCGGCGACTGCAACTGGTGGTCGGTCTTGCGCATCTCGATGTCACCCACCGGGCTCTTGTACTTCATGCCCTCCAGCGCAAAGGCCACCTTCTTGGGGTCGGTGGACTGGGTCTGGCGCATGGCGGTGCGCAGCATCTGCATGCTGTTCCAGTGCGCGGCAAAGATGAAGTCCTCGCCGGTCTTTTGCTTGTAGGCGACGTAGATCTTGTCCAGCTCGGGCGTGGGCGCGTTGTGGCCCCAGTTCCACAGCACGCCCACCTTGTCGGCGCCCCACGATCCCATCTGCGCCGGCGTGCCGGGGTTGTTGGCGTTCATCGTGAAGAAGTTGATGTTCAGGCCGCTGTCCTTGGCGGCCTTGAACAACAGCGTCAGGTCACTGCCCCAGTTGCTGGTGATCACGGTATCAGCCCCAGAGGCACGGATCTTGGCGATGTGGGGCGCAAAGTCGCGCACCGTGGCGATCGGGACGAAGTCGTCACCGACGATCTGCACATCCGGCCGCTTGCGCCCCAGGTATTCGCGCGCGGCCTTGCTCACCTGCTGGCCATGGGTGTAGTTCTGGTTGAACAGGAACACCTTTTTCACGTCCGGGCGCTTTTGCAAATAGGTGGTCAGGGCCTCGATCTTCATCTCGCTGGACGGGTAGAAGCGGAAGTGCCAGAAGCTGCAGCGGTCATTCGTCAGCCCCGGGTCCATTGCCGAGTAGTTGAGGAACAAACTGGCCTTGTCGGGCTCGCGCTCGCTCAGCTTGGTCACCGCCTCGCTCAGCGCAAAGGCCACGCCCGAGCCACCGCCCTGGGTGATGTAGCGGATGCCCTGGTCGGTGGCGGCCTTGAGCACGGTCACGCTCTCCTGCGGCGCACCCTTGCCGTCGAAGGGCACCACCTCAAAGACCGGGTC
>JANLZT010000036.1:0-3781 GCA_031366465.1 Betaproteobacteria bacterium
GGCCAGATGCTGGCGGCCTGGCAGCAGGGCGCCGACATGGTCTGCACCGCGCGCGCCTCGCGCTCAGACGAGAGCTGGCGCAAGCGGCTGGGCACCTGGTTGTTCTACGGCCTGGTCAACGCCGGGTCGAGCACGCCGATCCCGGCCGATGTGGGGGACTTCCGGCTGATGGACAGGCGGGTGGTGGATGCACTCAAGATGCTGCCCGAGCGCAACCGCTTCATGAAGGGCCTGTACGCCTGGGTTGGCTTCAACACCGTGGTGCTGCCCTACACGCCGGCACCGCGCCATGCCGGGCACACCAGTTTCTCGATGCGGCGCCTGTCCCGGCTGGCCTTCACGGGGGTGACCGCCTTCACCAACGCGCCGCTGCGGCTGTGGAGCGGGCTGGGCGGGCTGATCGCGCTGGCCGCATTGCTTTTCTCGCTCTACATCGTGGCCGAGTACTTTTTGCTCGGCAACAACGTGCCGGGCTGGGCCACGCTGGCCACCGGGCTGGCGTTTTCGATCGGCGTGCAACTGCTGTCGGTGGGCATCCTGGGTGAGTACATCGGCCGCATCTTCGACGAGGTCAAGCAGCGGCCGGTCTACCTGATCGGCCAGGCGCTGGGCCAGGGGGCCATCGAGGGCGAGGGCCGTGCCGACGTCCGCGGAGATGGCTGAGCCGGTGGCGATGGCGGTGGCGGATTCGGCGGGCGTGTTGCGACCACTGCTGCTGTGCGCCGACGATTTCGGCCTGACGCCCGGCATCGACGCGGCCATCGCCGGCCTGGTGCGTGGCGGCCGGTTGGGCGCTTTTTCCTGCCTCTGCAATGGCCCAGCCTGGGCCCGGGACGCGCCGCTGCTGGCGGGCCTGCGCGGCCAGGCCCAGGCCGGGCTGCACTTCAACCTGACCGAGGGCCGGCCGCTCAGCTCAGCATTGGCCCGCCACTGGCCGCAACTGCCCAGCCTGGCGCGCCTGCTGATCGATGCCCACCTGGGCCGATTGCCAACGGCGGCCGTGGCCGAGGAGTTGGCGGCGCAGTGGGCGGCCTTTGTCCAGGCCAGTGGCTGCCAGCCGGATTTCATCGACGGCCACCAGCATGTCCACCATCTGCCCGGCGTGCGCCCGGCCTTGCTGGATTTACTAACCCACCACCCGATGCCGGTGCGCAGCAGCGCCCGGCTGGGCGGCCCGGGCTTTGGTTTCAAACGTTGGGTGATCGCCCACAGCGGCGGCCGGGCGCTGGCGCGCGCGCTGCGCCAGCGCGGCTTGCCGCACAACCGGCTGCTGCTGGGGGCCTATGACTTCGAAGCCGACTACCGGCCGCTGATGCAGGCCTGGTTGGCCCAAGTGCCGGCCAGCGGCGCGCTGCTGTTCTGCCACCCTGGCCAGCCGTCGCCCGGTGACCTGCCCGACCCAATCGCGCCGGCCCGCCAGCGTGAGCTGGCCTACCTGGGCAGCGCCGCGTTTGCGGCCGATCTGGCGGCGGCGGGGGTGGTGTTGGCGCCTGCCTGGGGTTGAGTTTGGTGCCGGCTCTGCGCCAACTCAGCCAAAGGCCCAGCGCTTGTTGACCAGGTAGGTCAGCACCAGCGCCAGCAGGGTGGCCGCTGCCTGCGCCAGCAGGTAATGCAGGCCGGCGTGGGTGCCGGCCGCCACCACCGCCATGCTGACCCCGGCACCCAGCAGCGCCGTCAACTGGAAGCGCCACCAGGCCGGCAGCCACGGCCCCCGGTGGGCGAATGTGAAGCAGCGGTTGCCGACAAAGGCCCCTTGCGCCCCCAGCGCCGCGCCAGCGCCGGCTGCCAGCGGCGGCGGCCAGTGGCCCAACTCGACCAGCAAGGCCAGCAGCCCGTAGTGGGCGGTGGTGGCCAGCGCGCCCACTGCCGCGTAGCGCAGCCAGGCCGGGCTGCGCTGCGGCCTGTGGGGCTGCTGCGTGTCGGTCACGCCGGGTCAGCCCGCTGGCGGCGCGGGTCGGCAGGGCAGCGGCTCGGCCCGCCACAGGCTGGCATGGCGGCCTTGCAGCACCAACTGCACGCCGGGCACGGCGGCCGAGCGCGGCCGGGCCTGGTTGCCTTCGACCAGCCACACCCGGTGGCCCCGGCAGACCAGGCTGGCGAGCTGATCGACGGGGAACATCACGGCCTGGACCCGCGCGGCGTCGAAGCGCACCGTGTCGGCCAGCTCTTTGCGCCAACTGTCGCGCTGCTGCACGTCAGGGTCCTGCCAATCGGTGGCCACCAGCGGCACCTGGGCCAGGCGGGCCTCGAAGACCACGTCGTTGAAGCTCTGTTCCACCAGCACCACCAGATCGCTGGGCGTGACCCCGCCACGCAGGGCCTGGCCGACATCGCGGCCCGACTTGGGCGCCACCCAGGCCAGCGCCACGATCAGCGCGATGCACCACAGCACTGCGCCCAGCGCCAGCCGCGGCCACCAGCGCCGGGCGCTGCCGGTCTCGACGCAAAAGGGCAGGGCCAGCAGCGCACACAAGGGCGCCAGCGCCGGCATCACATAGCCCACCAGCTTGGACGCCGGCAGCGAGAAGAAACCCAGCACCACCACCAGCCACCACAGCAGCAGCGCGGCCCAACGCCGCTCGTCGGCGGCGCTGGCGGTGGCCGGTGCACGCAGCGCCTGGCGCAGGCGCGGCAGCACGGCGGGCAGGGCCAGGCTCCAGGGCAGGGTCAGCAGGGGCAGCACCCAGAGGTAGAACCCGACCGGCTGCAGATTGTTGAAGCTGCGCGAGGCAAAGCGCCGGAAATGCTGCTCGACGATGAAGTAGTCAAAAAACCCCGGGTAGCGCTGCTGCATCGCCCACAGCCAGGGCAGGGCGATGGCTGCAAACAGCGCCAGCCCCAGCGGATGCAGCAGCCGCAGCAGATCGCGCCAGCGCCCCTGGGCCAGCAGCCAGGGCCCCACCACCAGGGCCGGCAGCACCACCCCGATCAGGCCCTTGGACAGCATCGCCAGGCCGCAAAAAGCCCAGCCCAGCAGCAACCAGGCCAGCGGCAGCGTGCCGCCGGATGAGCTGACGCCCAGCGCCCGCACAAAACTGAGCACGGCCGCCGTGATGGTGCCGGCCACCAGCATGTCGTGGTTGGCGTACTGGCCGCCGATGAAATAAAACGGGCTGGTGGCCAGCACCAGCAGGCTGATGCCGGCCAGCCGGGCGTTGTAGCGCCACCGCAGCGTCAACCACAGCGCCGCGCCCATCAACCAGGCGCCCAGGGCGGGGGCCAGCCGCACCGAGAACGGCGTGACGCCGAACACCGACAGGCCCAGCATGTTGACCCAGTAGCTCAGCGGCGGCTTGTGGAAGAAGGGCACGCCATTGAGCATCGGCACCAGGCCGTCGCCCAGCCACATCTGGCGTGCCACCTCGCCGTAGCGGCCCTCGTCGGGTAGCAGCAGCGGGCGCGCCCAGGCGGTGCACAGCAGCCAGATCGCCAACGCGCCCAGCACCCAGGCGGCCGAACCTGTCCAGGCCGGCCAGGCCGGGGCGGGCAGGCCCGGCGGGGCGGTTTGGGTGCCGGCCGGGGCGGCGGCAGGGGTCAAGGGCGCTCGAAGTGGGTCGATCAGACGCGATCGCGTCGGCGTGCTCAGACCGCCAGCAGATCGACCTCGAACACCAGGGTGGCGTTGGGCGGGATCACACCACCCGCGCCGCGTGCGCCGTAGCCCAGCTCGGGCGGGATCAGCAGCAGCCGGGTGCCGCCCACCTGCATGCCCTGCACGCCCTCGTCCCAGCCGCCAATCACCTGGCCGGCGCCGAGCTGGAACTTGAAGGGGTCGCCCCGG
>JANLZT010000040.1:0-10135 GCA_031366465.1 Betaproteobacteria bacterium
GCGGGGCGAATAGGCCCGGCCGCACATGCCGTAGTTGCCGGCGCCAAAGCTGCCGCCAATGATCACCGTGAACTTGGGCACCGCCGCGCAGGCCACCGCCGTGACCATCTTGGCGCCGGCCCGGGCGATGCCGTCGTTCTCATACTTGCGGCCGACCATGAAACCGGTGATGTTCTGCAAGAACACCAACGGGATCTTGCGCTGGCAGCACAGCTCGATGAAGTGCGCGCCCTTGTTGGCGCTCTCGGCAAACAGGATGCCGTTGTTGGCGAGGATGCCCACCGGCAGGCCCTCGATGTGGGCAAAGCCGCAGACCAGCGTGGCGCCGTAGCGGGCCTTGAACTCGTCAAACACGCTGTCGTCAACGATGCGGGCGATCACCTCGCGCACGTCGTAGGGCTTGCGGGTATCCGTGGGGATCACGCCGTGCAACTCGCCCACCGCATGGCGCGGCGGCCTGGCCGGCAGTGTGGCCAGCGGCTGCGGTTTGATGCGGTTCAGCCGCCCCACCGCCTGGCGTGCCAGGGCCAGCGCATGCAGGTCGTTGTCGGCCAGGTGGTCGGCCACGCCGGAGAGCCGGGTGTGCACATCGCCGCCGCCCAGGTCCTCGGCCGTGACCACCTCGCCGGTGGCGGCCTTGACCAAGGGCGGGCCGCCCAGAAAGATCGTGCCCTGGTTCTTGACGATGATGGTCTCGTCGCTCATCGCCGGCACATAGGCGCCACCGGCCGTGCAACTGCCCATCACCACCGCGATTTGCGGGATGCCGGCGCCGCTCAGATGGGCCTGGTTGTAGAAGATGCGGCCGAAGTGGTCGCGGTCCGGGAAGACCTCGTCCTGGTTGGGCAGGTTGGCGCCGCCCGAATCCACCAGGTAGATGCAGGGCAGGTTGTTTTGCGCCGCGATCTCTTGCGCCCGCAGGTGTTTCTTGACGGTGATCGGGTAGTAGGTGCCGCCCTTGACGGTAGCGTCGTTGCAGACGATCAGGCAATCGGTGCCGGCGACCCGGCCGATGCCGGCGATCAGGCCGGCGCAGGGCGCCGCATCGCTGCCATCGCGCTCGGGGTACATGCCCAGCGCGGCCAGCGGCGCGATCTCCAGAAACGGCGTGTCGGGGTCGAGCAGGCGCTCCACCCGCTCGCGTGGCAGCAATTTGCCACGGCCCAAATGCTTGGCGCGGGCCGCCGCGCCGCCGCCCTCGGCGATACGGGCCAGCTTGGCATTGAGATCGTCCACCAGCAATTGCATCGCCGCGGCGTTGCTGCGGAACTCTTCGGATCGAGGGTTGAGCTTGCTCTTCAGATGGGCCATGCGGTCTTTCGTCACCTCAGTCGGGCGCAGCCTTGCCAGCCTAACGCAAGCCGGCGGCAGCGTTGATTATTAATTGACGTTGACGTAAACGTTAATCTCCAAGACGCGCCGCACCGGGCCAGCTTGCTGCGCACGCTCAGCGCCACTTGCGCCGGGTTAGGGATGGCGGGCCCAGCGCCACCGCCGCTGCCCGGCCAATGCGTTGACAATGATTTGGTAACCAGGAGCATCGGCAGCGCATGTCCACAGACCGCATCGTCCCGTTCACTGCCGGTGATGGCCGCGCCCTCAGCCTGGTGCATGTGCGTGGCCCCCGGCCGCCCACCCGCGGGCCGGTGCTGCTTGTACACGGTGCGGGCGTGCGGGCCAATATCTTCAGGCCGCCGGTGGCGCTGAACTTCGTCGATGCGCTGATCGAGCGCGGCCACGATGTCTGGCTGGAGAACTGGCGCGCCAGCATCGACCTGCCGATGTGCCACTGGACCCTCGACCAGGCCGCCCTCCACGACCACCCCGCCGCCGTGCGCACGGTGCTGACCGAGACCGGCGCCAGCACGCTCAAAGCGGTGATCCATTGCCAGGGCTCCACCAGCTTCACGATGTCGGCGGTGGCTGGCCTGCTGCCGCAGGTGGAGGCTATCGTCAGCAATGCGGTGTCGCTGCACCCACAGGTGTGCGGCGCGTCCAGGCTCAAGAGCGTGCTGGCGCTGCCGATGGTTGGCTGGCTGACCGACCGGCTGGACCCGCGCTGGGGCGAGGGCCGGGGTGACGGTGCCGATGAATGGGCAGCGCGCGCGCTGCGCCGCCTGGTGATGATGACCCACCCCGAATGCGACAACGGCGTCTGCCGCTTTGCCAGCTTCACCTACGGCACCGGCTTTCCGGTGCTGTGGCGGCATGAGAACCTGAGCGACGAGGTGCATGACTGGCTGCGCAATGAGTTCGCCGCCGTGCCGCTCAGCTTCTTCCACCAAATGGCCAAATGCCTGTCGGCCGGCCACCTGGTGCGCACCGAGTCCCTGCCCGGCCTGCCCATCGACTACGCCGCTGCGGCGCCCCAGTGCAAGGCCCGCTTCACCTTTGTGGCCGGGCGCCGCAACGATTGTTTCCAGTGGCAGAGCCAGCGCGCCAGCTTCGACTGGTTCAACCTTCACCAGCCCGGCCGCCATGCCCTGCATGTCTTTGAGGACTATGGCCACCTGGATGTCTTCATCGGTCAGCGCGCCGCCCGCGACACCTATCCCACGCTGCTGCGGGCGCTCGATTAAGAGGCTGAGAGTTTTTCGATCATGCCCGCTCACCACGCCAAAAGGCGCCCGCTCGTCGTTGCAAATGCTCGCCATAGCCCAGGCTATGTCTGTGCTTTGCGCCTAGATCGGACACCTTTTGGCGCGCTGCTCGGTCACGCTCGAAATCCTCTCAGCCTCTGAGCCTGGCTGCCGCCTTCAACCACCACCATCCCGCAGGAGAAACCCATGAGCGCCACCGTGCACGACGACCACACCGGGATCACCTTCCGCGAGACCATGGCCGGCGGCTTCAAGCTCGGCGTCGCTGACCCCGCATTGGGGGCGGCGGGCCCGCAGCAATTGGCGATGCACGCCACCATCCAGATCGCCGACATCGACGCCTTTACCCACAGCGCCGGGCACCAGGCCCAGCTCAGCGGCAGCATCGACTTCGAGCCGATGGGGATGGGCATGGTGGCCGACAGCGGCGTGTTCGGCCTGTTCAGCCCCAGCGGCGACCCGGCCTTGACCTACATGGTCTACGAGCTGGGCTTTGCCCACGGCGGCCAGCGCTGGTACCTGGCCGGCAAAAAGCACGTCAAGCTGGGCAGCCCGCTGCGCCTGTGGGGCGAGACCACCACCCTCTTCACCACCCTGCACCAGGGTGTGGATGCCACCGGCCCGGTGGCCGGTGCTGGCGTGCTGTCGCTGGGGGTGGTGGACCTGCTCAAGCTGATGGGCACCGTCAAGGCCACTGACAGCAGCGGCCTGGGTGAATCGGCCAGCGCCATCGCCAAGTTCTTCCGCTTCTTTGCCAGCGAGCTGAGCCGCACTTACGTGCTGAATCAGCCCAAGGCCTGAAGCACTGCAAAAACAAGCCGGAGAACCCATGGCCAACACCGACTTTGATGTGATCGTGATCGGCAGCGGCTTCGGCGGCGCGGTGTCAGCCTGCCGGCTGGCCCAGGCCGGCATGAAGGTGCTGGTGTTGGAGCGCGGCCGGCGCTGGACCCCCGAGACCTACCCGCGTGAGCCCGGCGACGCCTGGCTCTGGAACCAGGATCAGCCCGAGCACTTCAACGGCTGGGCCGACCTGCGCACCTTCAGCGACATGTGGGTGGCGGCCGGCGCCGGGGTGGGCGGCGGATCGCTGATCTATGCCAATGTGTCAGTGGAGGCCCAGCCCTGGGTCTTCGACAAGCAGTGGCCCTTGGGGCTAGACCACCCCACCCTCAAGCCCTATTACGACCGGGTGGCCGACATGCTGGGCCTGCAGTTGCTGCCCGACAAGCAGCTCACCGCGCGCTACCTGCTGATGAAGGAGGGCGCCGAGAAATGCGGCTGGGGCGACCGCTTCCACAAGCTGCCGCTGGCCATCAGCTTCGACCCCGACTTCGACCCCGAGCGCGCCCCGGCCCGCGACGACAGCCACAGCAAGGCCTTCACCAATGCCCACGGCGTGCAGCAAGGCACCTGCGTGCACTGCGGCAACTGCGACATCGGTTGCCAGGTCAAGGCCAAGAACACGCTCGACCTCAACTACCTGGCGGTGGCCGAACAGCGCGGCGCCGAGATCCGCCCGCTGCACCTGGTGGTCAAGCTGGCACCCCTGTCGGGTGACGGCGCGGCCGGCTGGCGGGTGCACTTTGACCGGCTCGACGGCGGCCAGCGCCACCCCGGCAGCGCCAGCGCCAAACGGGTGATCCTGGCCGCCGGCTCGATCGGCAGCACCGAGTTGCTGCTGCGCTGCCGCGACCAGCACCGCACGCTCACCGGCCTGTCTGACCGGCTGGGCAAGGGCTGGGCCTTCAACGGCGATTTTGTGACGCCCGCCTTCTACCCAGGGCGCAAGGTCTCGCCGTCGCACGGGCCGACGATTTCCAGCGCCATCGACCTGCTGGACGGCGTCTACAAGAACCAGGCCCTGTTCATCGAGGACGGCGGCGTACCCAATCTGGCAGCCGATTTCATCCGCCAGCGGCTCAAGAACTTGCCCGGCGGCAAGCTGCGCCAGCTTTGGTCCGGCCTGGGCCAGCATGCTGACGTGCAAGACCCGTTGAGCAACATGATGCCGTGGTTCGGCCAGGCGGTGGACGCCGCCAACGGCGAGCTCTACCTCGGCCGGCTGTGGTACGCGCCGTGGCGCCGCACGCTCAAGATGGACTGGGACTACCGGCCCAACGAGGCCGTCGTCAACGCCATGGTGGAGGTGCACCAGAAGCTGTCGGCCGAAACCGGTGGCAAACCCTTCGTCCCGCCGACCTGGACGGTGGCCCACAACCTGGTCACCCCGCACCCGCTGGGCGGCTGCAACATGGCCGACAGCCCGGCCCAGGGTGTCGTGGACGGCCATGGCCAGGTCTTCGGCCAGCCGGGGCTGTACGTGATGGACGGTGCCACCGTGCCGCGCGCCATCGGCCTGAACCCGTCGCGCACCATCGCCGCGCTGGCCGAGCGCGGTGTCGAGCGCATCGTCCAGACAGCCTGATGGCCGCATCGCTTGAAGGCTGGCCACGCTGGTCGATACCCCTGCCTGCCGCTGTGCCAAGCCTGCGCAGCGCCGCCTGCTGGCTGCTGCTGATCTGCCTGGGCCAAAGCGCCGCTGGCGCTGACCGCTGCGCCGGCTCCGCCGACGAGGCAACACTGCTGCGCTGCCGGCAAGCCGAACACAGCAGCGCCCAACGCGCGCTGCAGCAAGCCGTCGAGCGACTGCGCCAGCGCTATGCCGGCGACGAGCCCGAGCGCCTGAAATTGCTGCTGCTGGCCCAGCAGGCCTGGCGCAACTTCCAGCAGGCCGAATGTGGCTTCCAGACCCAGGAGTCCGCCAACGGCCCGGCGCATGCGGTCTACCTGTTGAGCTGCCAGACCGCGCTGGCCGGGCAAAGGCTCAAGAGTCTCCAGGCGATCCTCGCCAACCCCTGATCGGCCCGCCCGGCTGACAGGGCCTGACCCACTCTCGCAACGGAGCCCCCACCATGGTCACCCCCAACCCCGCAGCCGCCGAAACCCCCACCGTCGGGCTGGTGACCTGGGACGCCGAAGGCACCGAAGGCGGCAAGTTCCACAGCCGCACCCTGAGCGTGCCCAGCGACAGCTCGGGCCTGACCATCGGCCGCGGTTACGACATGAAGGAGCGCACGGCCGTGGCAATCGCCGCCGATCTGACCGCTGCCGGCGTGGCGGCGGCCGACGCCGCCAAGATCAGCAAGGCCGCCGGCCTGGCAGGTACGGCGGCGCGCAAGTTCATCACTGACCAGCAACTCGGCGCTTTTGAGATCAGCAAGACCGCGCAGGTGGCCTTGTTCATGACCACCTACACCGCGCTCAAGAACGACGTCGCCCGCATCTGCGCCAAGCCCGACGTGGTGGCCAGCTTCGGCACTTGCGACCTGGCCAAGACCGACCCGGCCATCGTCGACATCCTGGTCGACCTGCGCTTCCGGGGCGACTACAACGGCACATCGCGCGCGCTGCTGCAAAAGGCCGCCGCCAAGAACGATCTGGCCGGCTTTGCTGCGGCGGTGCAAAAGGCCGCCAACTGGCCCAACGTGCCGCTGGACCGCTTCAAGCGCCGGTCGGCCTTTCTGGCGCTGGCGCTGGTGGCCAAAAAGCCTTGAGGCGCCAGGCCCGGCCGTGGCGCCCGGCCCTCAATCAGGCCGCTGCCAGGCCACGCCGTCCTCGTTGAGGATGGCGTCCAGCGCCACGTCGTGGGCCTCGGCCTTCAGCCAGGGGATGTAGCCGTGGCCATAGCCCACACCCACGGTGTAGGGGCGCGGTGACAGCGCCGCCAGCGTGCGGTCATAAAAGCCCCCGCCATAGCCCAGGCGGTTGCCGCCCGGGCCGTAGCCCACCAGCGGCACCAGCAGCAAGGCCGGCTCGAAGGCCAGGGTGCCCTTGGGCTTGGGGATGCCGTAGGCGTCGTCCTCCATCGGGCAGCCGGGGTACCAGACATGGAAGCGAAGCTGCTTGGTGTCACGGTTGATCACCGGCAGGCCGATGCGGCGCGCCTCATCGCTCTCGCTCCAGCGGTAGAGCGCCGGCAGCGCATCGAACTCACCCTTGATCGGCCAGTAGGCGCCCACCGTGGCCTCTCGCCGCCCCACCAGCCAGACCCGCAGCACCTGCTGCAGATGCACCGCGCGCTCATGGCGGTCGGCCATCGCCAAACGCTCAGCCTGCAACTGGCGGCGCAGCTGGGCTTTGTCTTGCGAGGGCTCAAAGCGGTATCGAGGGTCAGCGCTCATGGGGCTGATTGTCCTGCAGGGGCGGCTGCTTGACAGACTTGTCGCCACAATCGGCCGGGGCTGCGGCAATCAGCGCCAGGCCCAGACGGAGACCACCCCTGCAACCCGGCGCATCGCGCGCCCGCCCGGAGACACCCATCCCATGTTCTCGCACATCATGATCGGCACCAACAACCTGGACCAGGCCAAGGCCTTCTACGACGCGGTGCTGGGCACCCTGGGCGTGCCGGCCGGCGCGGTGGACCGCCACCGTGTCTTCTGGCGCACCCCTGCCGGCGTCTTTTCAGCGTCCTTGCCGATCAACGGCCAGCCCGCCGTGGTGGGCAATGGCAGCACGGTGGGCTTTGCCTGCCAATCGGCCGAGCAGGCCGATGCCTGGCACGCCGCCGGCCTGGCCAACGGCGGCACCGCCTGCGAAGACCCGCCCGGCGTGCGCGAAGGTGCCGCCGGCAAGCTCTACCTGGCCTATCTGCGCGACCCCGACGGCAACAAGATCTGCGGCCTGCACCGCCTGCCCCGGGCCTGAGCCCCCCCCCGCCGCCGACATGCCCAGCGCCGCCGGCCTGATCACCCATTGCACCGAGTTGCTGTCGGCGCTGGGCCCCGTGCGGGTGCGCCGCATGTTCGGTGGCCACGGCCTCTATGTGAGCGATCTGTTTCTGGCGCTGATCAGCCGCGACACCCTCTACTTGAAGGCCGACGAAACCAGCCGCCCGGCGTTCGATGCCGCCGGCTGCCAGGCCTTCGGCTTCACCACCGCCCAGGGCCTGCGCCCGGTGCTGGGCTACTGGAGCGCGCCCGACGAGGCCATGGAATCGCCCGCCGCAATGCTGCCCTGGGCCCGCCTGGCGATGGCGTCGGCGCTGCGGGCGGCGGCCGCCAAGCGCCCGGCCACCGCACCCAAGCCAGTCGCCAGCGCGCGCAAGAAGGCCCCGGCCAAGCGCTGAGGCGGCGTCAGCGCTTGTGGGGGCGCGCCCGGCCAGTGCGGCAGCGCTGCACTGGCCTAGCATCGCGCCTTCGGCCCTCAGGAGACCCCACAGCATGCTCAAGCTCGCCATCGGCAACAAGAACTACTCGTCCTGGTCAATGCGGCCCTGGGTGCTGATGCGCCAGTTCAACATCCCCTTCGACGAGCTGATGATCCCCTTTGACGGCTTCGACGCCGGCTCGGCCTTCAAGCAAGCCATCACCTGCCTGTCGCCGGTGGGCCGGGTGCCGGTGTTGCTGCACGGTGACCTGGTGGTGTGGGACACCCTGGCCATCGCCGAATACCTGGCCGAGTACGCGGCCGAGCACTGGCCCGAGCACGCCCTCTGGCCGCGTGACCAGGCCGCCCGGGCCCGCGCCCGCAGCCTGTGCGCCGAGATGCACAGCGGCTTTGGCGCGCTGCGCAGTGCCTGCCCGATGAACATCGAGGCCGCGTTGCCCGAGGTTGGCCAACGGGTGCTGGCCGAACAACCGGCGGTGGTGGCCGACCTGGCCCGCATCACCAGCATGTGGCAGGCGGCGCTGGCCGCCAGCGGCGGGCCCTTTTTGTTCGGGCCTTACTCGATAGCCGACGCCTACTTTGCACCGGTGGCCGCCCGCCTGCGCACTTATGCGCTGCCGCTGCCGGCCGGGCTGGCCGCCTATGTTGATCGGCTGTGGGCCAGCCCCGGCGTGGCGGCCTGGGTGCAAGGCGCGCTGGCCGAGCAGACTTACCTGGATTTTGAAGAGCCCTACCGCCGCCACCGCTGATCGACAGCGCTGGCCGGCCAGCAACGGCGCCCGCTGCGGTGGCTGCGTTAAAGTGGCCCGAACACCGCCGCAGAGTGGCCCAGCGCCAAAGCGACCCAGCCAGCCGGCCCGGCAAGATCCAGCAAGCCCCGACATGACCGGCCCACTCCCCCGCCCTTTGCTGCCCCCAACCAGCCTCCCGGCACGGCCCCAGCGGCGCTCAGCCTGGCCGGCCCTGCGCGCGCTGGCCATGCTGGCCACGCTGGCCGCAGCCCCGGGCGCCCAGGCCCAGACCAACCCGGCCGTCGGCGCCCAGGCCGCTGGTCAGCCAAGCAACCAGCCCAGCGCGCTGGGCAGCACGGTGCTCGATGCCCGCGACGCCGCCCGCCGCAAAGACCGCAGCCGCCTGGCGGCCGCCCGCGCTGCGCTGCAGGCCGCTGGCCACCCACTCACAGGCTGGGTCGAGTACTGGGACCTCTTCAGCCGGCTCAAGGACGCGCAAACCGACGAGGTGGAGGCCTTCTACGCCCGCTGGAGCGGCAGCTATGTCGAAGACCGGCTGCGCAACGACTGGCTGCAAGAGCTGGGCAAACGCCGCGACTGGCCTGCGCTGGCCCGCGACTACCCGCGCTTCCGGATGAACGACGACCGCGAGGTGACTTGCTGGTGGCTGTTCACCGAGCACCTGGCCGGCCGCGATGTGCAGGCCGCCGCCCGCACTGCCTGGCTGGCCCAGAAAGACCTGGACGAGGGCTGCAACCTGCTGGCCACTGCGATGGTCGATGCCAGGCGTTTCGGGCCCGATGAGGTCTGGCTCAAGGCCAGGCAGTCGCTGGAGGCCCAGCGCCCGGCCGCCGCCCGCGCCGCGGTGTCGCTGCTGGGCAATACCGCCGCCAAGGACGTGGCCGAGGCCCTGGACAACCCGGCGCTGCGCCTGCGCAAATCGGGCGGCGCCACCCGCCAGGCCCAA
This sequence comes from Betaproteobacteria bacterium, assembly GCA_031366465.1. Lineage (GTDB taxonomy): Bacteria > Pseudomonadota > Gammaproteobacteria > Burkholderiales > Burkholderiaceae_C > Pseudaquabacterium. The sequence continues at coordinate 9,471 of JANLZT010000040.1, forward strand.
GAGCTGCGCGTGCTGGCGCTGATGCGCCTGGCGCAGACCGACCTGGACGCCGCCACCGCCGTGCTGCCGGGCGACAACCTGGGCCTGCGGCCGGCCCAGCTGGCCTGGGCCTGGGCCTATGCCGGCCGCCAGGCGGCCTTCAAGCTGCTGCCCGAGGCCGCAGGCTTCTACCAGCGCGCGCTGGCGGCACTGGCTGCTGACGAGGCCCGCCAGCCGGGCTGGAGCGACGAGACCCTGGCCTGGGGTGTGCGAGCGCTGTTGCGCAGCAACGCCGCCCCGGCCCAGCGCTGGCCGGGCGTGATCCGCCTGATCGCGCTGATGAGCCCGGCCGAGCAGCACGACCCGGCCTGGGTCTACTGGAAATCGCGCGCCATGGCCGGCACCGCAGGTGACAGCGCCGACGCCGAGGCCCAACGCGCCGAGGCCCGCAGCGGCATGGCATCCATCGCCGGCCCGCTGGGCTTTTACCCCCAGTTGGCCGCCGAAGACCTGGGCCAGCCCCAGGCCCTGCCAGCCGCCCCGGCACTGCCCAGCGCTGCCGAGCGCGGCAATGCCATCAACCACCCCGGCCTGGCACGGGCCTTGATGCTGGTGGACCTGGGCCTGCGCGACGAGGCCCGCCGCGAATGGAACTTCGCTCTGCGCGGCATGAGTGACCGCGAGCT
>JANLZT010000057.1:0-1652 GCA_031366465.1 Betaproteobacteria bacterium
GAGCCGGTGAGCGTGAGCGGCGCGATCAGCACGCCGGCAAAGGCGGCGGTCAGGGATGACAGCGCATACGAGAAGGTGATCACCAGGCCGGTGTTGATGCCCATCAGCTTGGCGGCGTCGCGGTCATTGAAGGTGGCCACCACCGCCTTGCCGTAGATCGAGCGGCGGTTGAAGACCTCCACCGCCAGCATCATCGCCAGCGCGCCGAAGACCACCAGAATCTCCATCGGCAGCACATTGGCGCCCAGAAAGTGCAAGGGCGACTCGGGCAGCGGGCTGGGGAACTTGAGGTCATCGCGGCCCCAGACGTTCTCGGCCACGTTCTTGAAGATGATGCCCAGCGCAATGGTGGACATGATCCAGCCGAACTCGGATTTCATCTTGATCGCCGGGCGCACGCCGATGCGCTCCACCACCACCCCCTGCAGCGCGCCGAACAAGCACACCAGCGGGATCATCAGCCAGTAGTTCAGCCCCAGGCCGACCAGCGTCAGGCCGACCAGCGCGCCCAGCATCAGCGCATCACCCTGGCCGAAGTTCAGCGTGTCGGACGTGGCAAAGGTCAGCTGGTAGCCGAAGGCGATGACGGCATAGATCATGCCCAGCGCGATGCCGCTGAACACCAGTTGCGTGAAGATCTGCATGGGGGGCTCCTGGGTTGCCGTCTTGCGCGGCACACACAAAAAGACGCCGCCGGGGTTTGCTCCGGCGGCGTGGGCGCTTAGACAGTGGCCTGCTTACTTCTTGACCGCCAGCGCGCCCTTGGCGTTGACGTCCTTGACGCGCACTTCCGAGGCCTTCTTCTGGTCGTCGGCATAGGCATAGACCACGCGTTGGCCTTTCACCTCGCCGAACACCGGGATGTTGGCGGTGATGGCCTCATGGTCCTTGGCGGTGAAGGGCTTGTTGTAGGTGGTGACCACGCCATCCACAGGGGTTTTGAGGTCTTCCAGCGCGGCCTTGATCTTGGGCCCGTCGGTCGAGCCGGCCTGCTTGATGGCCGCGGCCAGCAGATAGATCGAGTCATAGCCCTGGGCGGCGGAAACCGGTGAGTCGATGCGGCTGTTCTTGGGGTTGAAGGTCTTCAAATAGCTGACGATGAAGGACTGGCGCTTGGGCGTGGTCGGCTCCTGGATGAAGGTCTGCGGCATGCGCGCGCCCTCACCGCCGGGGCCGGCGTTGTCGATGAAGTTGGCCATGCTCAGGGTCCAGCTACCGACCATCGGCACCTTCCAGCCCAGCTTGGTCATGCCATTGGCGATCTGCGCCAGCTCAGGGCCGATGGCATAGGTCAGGATGGCCTCGGCGCCGGCCTCTTTGGCCTTGAGCAACTGCGGCGTCATGTCCACATCCTTGATGTTGAACTTCTCCACCGCCACCGCCTTGACGCTCTTGAGCGCCAGGGCTTTTTCCAGGTCCTCGCGGCCAAGCTGGCCGTAGTTGGTGCTGTCGGCCAGGATCGCCACCTTCTTGAAGCCGCGGCGCACGATGGCCTCTTCAACAATCATCGGCGCCTGGATGCTGTCGTGGGCGGAGTTGCGGAAGATGTAGTTCTCGGGCTGGTCGTCGAACTGGTGCGTGATCAGCGAGCCGGTGGCCACGTTGTTCATCACCGGGATCTTGGCTTCCTGGTAGAAGCGCTGCGAGGCCAG
>JANLZT010000059.1:0-2000 GCA_031366465.1 Betaproteobacteria bacterium
CGAATCATCGCCCTACATCGTGCGCACCAGCTTCACCTTGCCGCAGGCGGCAGTGAGCATTGCCGAATGGGCGGCCAAGAACAAGATCCGCAAGGTGGTCACGCTGGTGGCCGATTTCGGCCCCGGCAACGATGCCGAGAAATTTTTCGTCAGCCAGTTTCAGTTGAATGGCGGCGTGGTGGCCGAGAAGCTGCGCACCCCGCTGCGCAGCCCTGATTTCGCCCCGGTGCTGCAGAAGGTGCGGGATGCCGCGCCCGATGCGCTGTTCGTCTTCTTGCCGTCGGGCCAGGGCGCGCAGTTCATGAAGCAGTTTGGCGAGCGCGGCCTGGACAAGGCCGGCATCAAGTTGATTGGCACCGGTGACATCACCGACGACGACCAGCTCAACGACATGGGTGACGTGGCGCTGGGGGTGGTCACCAGCCAGCACTACTCAGCCGCCCATCCCAGCGCGATGAACAAGAAGTTTGTCGCCGATTTCCAGGCCATGAACAAGTTCCGCCCCAACTTCATGGCGGTGGGCGGCTACGACGGCATGCGCCTGATCGCCAAGGGCCTGGAAGGCAGCAAGGGTGCGGGCGGCGATGCGCTGCTGGCTGCGATGAAGGGCCAGATCCTGGAAAGCCCGCGCGGCCAGATCCTGATCGACGGCCAGACCCGCGAGATCGTGCAGGACATCTACACCCGCAAGGTCGAGAAGCGCGACGGCCAGTTGTGGAACATCGAGTTCGACGTGCAAAAGGCTGTGAAGGACCCGGGCAAGCTGAAGTGACACCCCCTCTCCCTGCAAGGGAGAGGGTTGGGGTGAGGGTTCTCACTCCCGCGTGCCCAAGCCGCCAGCCGCCATGCTGACCCTGCTCTTCGACGGCATCGCCTTCGGCATGCTGCTGTTCGTGCTGGCCCTGGGGCTGGCCGTCACCATGGGCCTGATGAACTTCATCAACCTGGCCCATGGCGCGTTTGCGATGGCCGGCGGCTACATCCTGGTGGCGCTGATGCAGCGGGCCGGCTGGCCCTTCCTGGCCTGCCTGCCGGTGGCTTTTTTGGTGACGGCTGCGGCCGGCGCGCTGCTGGAGCGCACGCTGTACCGGCCGATGTACGGCAAGCCCCACCTCGACCAGGTGCTGTTCTCGATCGGTCTGACCTTCATGGCGGTGGCGGCGGTCGACTTCACCATGGGCAGCTCGCAGCAGAACGTGCAGATGCCGGACTGGTTGCGCCAGCGCTTTGAGTTTGGCTCCGGCCCCTGGATGCTGGGCATGGGCGCCTACCGGCTGTTCATCGTCACGGTCTGCGTGGCGCTGGCGCTGGGCCTGCAGGCGGTGCTCACCCACACCCGCTTCGGCAGTCGGCTGCGCGCGGCGGTGGATGACCCGCGGGTGGCTGCCGGTCTGGGCATCCCGGTGAACCGCATCTTCTTGCTGACTTTCGCGGTGGGCTCGGGCCTGGCCGGCCTGGGCGGCGCGCTGGGCGCCGACATCCTCGGCCTGGAGCCGACATTCCCGCTCAAGTTCATGGTCTATTTTTTGATCGTCTGCGCGGTGGGTGGCACCAGCTCGATCACCGGCCCGCTGGCAGCCGCCCTGTTGCTGGGCATTGCCGACGTGATGGGCAAGTACTACCTGCCCAAGCTGGGCGCCTTCATCGTCTATGTGCTGATGATCGCGATCCTGCTGTGGCGGCCGCAGGGCCTGTTTTCGCGCGAGGCCAGGCGATGAGTGCGGGCTCCAGCTTGCTGGCGCCGTCGCGCTGGCGGCCCTTTGAATGGGCGCTGTGGGCCGCGATCTGGGCCGCCGCGCTGCTGTTCGGCCAGCATGCCGCGCTGGTCAACGAGATCGCCATCCTGGCGCTGTTTGCGCTGTCGCTCGATTTGATCCTGGGCTATGCCGGCATCGTCTCGCTCGGCCATGCGGCTTTTTTTGGCGTGGGGGCCTATGGCGCGGCACTCTTCGCCAAGCATGTGATGCCCGACCCGCTGGTCGGCCTGGCGGTGGGCACTG
>JANLZT010000081.1:0-5473 GCA_031366465.1 Betaproteobacteria bacterium
CGCTGCGCATCGCGGTGGTGGACGGCGACGATGTGCGCGGCCTGTTGCCCGCACTGCGCGAGGCCGCGCCCGGCGGCCAACTGACCAACACCGTCAACGGCCAGCCGCTGCCCGACAAGCTGCTCAGCGCCAATGCCTACCTGGGCGCCGAGCCCATCGCCCGCGCGCTGGCGGCCGGCGCCGACGTGGTGATCACCGGGCGCTGCGTCGACAGCGCGGTCACGCTGGGGCCGTTGATCCACCACTTTGGCTGGACCCTGGACCAGTACGACCAACTGGCCGGCGGCAGCCTGGCCGGCCACATCATCGAATGCGGCTGCCAGGCCACCGGCGGGCTGTTCACCGACTGGCAAAGCGTGCCCGACTGGGCCCACATCGGCTACCCCATCGTCGAGGTGGCGGCCGACGGCAGCTTCATCGTCTGCAAACCACCCGGCACCGGCGGCCTGGTGAGCTGCGCCACCGTGGGCGAGCAATTGCTCTACGAGATCGGCGACCCCGGCGCCTACCTGCTGCCCGACGTGACTTGTGACTTCCGCCAGGTGCGGATGTTGCAAATGGCCGACAACCGGGTGCAGGTGAGCGGTGCGCGCGGCGGGCCGCCACCGGCCACCTTGAAGGTCAGCGCCACCGCGATGGCCGGCTGGCGCTGCAGCAGCACCCTGGTGATCGTGGGCATCGACGCCGCCGCCAAGGCCAGGCGCACCGGCCAGGCGCTGCTGGAGCGCACCCGCGAGTTGATCGCCGCCCGCGGCTGGGGCGACTACAGCGCCAGCCGCATCGATGTGATCGGCACCGAGAGCCTCTACGGCCCGCGCGCCAGCACCGCGCCGCTGCGCGAGGTGATGCTGCGGCTGTCACTGCAGCACCCGCAACGCGAGGCCCTGGCGCTGTTTGCGCGCGAGTTTGCGGCGCCGGGCACTAGCTGGTCACCCGGCACCACCGGCGGCGGCGGCGGCCGGCCGGCGGTGCAGGCGCTGATCGTGCCGGCGGCATTCTTTGTAGCGCGGAGCCAGGTCACGGCCCGGGTGCAGTTGACTGGCAGCGGCCCGGCTGAGACCTTTGAGCTGCCCTTCAACCAGAGCCCGGCCGCCCTGCCCGCGCTGCTGCTGCCCGATCCGCTCGCCCCGCCCGCCAGCGCCGGCCCCAACCGCCGCGTGCCGCTGGTGGCACTGGCCTGGGGCCGCAGCGGCGACAAGGGCGATCTGTCCAACATCGGCCTGATCGCGCGCCGGCCCGAGTGGCTGCCGCTGCTGTGGGCCCAGGTGACGCCTGAGGCGGTGCTGGGCTGGCTGGGCCATCTGGTCAAGGGCCCGGTGGACCGCTACCACCTGCCCGGCCTGCAGGCCATGAACCTGGTGCTGCACCAGGCGCTGGACGGCGGCGGCCCGGCGTCGCTGCGGCTGGACCCGCTGGGCAAAGGCATGGCGCAGATGCTGCTGGAGCTGCAGATCGAGGTGCCAGCAGACTGGCTGGTCTAACGCTGGCCGCTGGCCTGCCGCTGGCCATCCCGCCAACACATTAGAGGCAGCTCCCGCATCACGGGTTTACCCGGAAATACCGCAACGCAGCGGATCGATAAAGTCCTGCTTTCAAATTAGAACGGTCGTGCTTTTTTGGCCGTTTCACCGTCCACCGTCCCGCAGGGAGAGCCCATGACCCAATTCCGAGCCACTGTCATCTCGCTGCTGGGCGCTGCCCTGCTGGCGGCCTGCGGGGGCGGCGAGCCTTCGATCCCCGGCAGCGGCGCGCCGGCCGGCGCACCCACTGCCAAGGGCAGCTTCACCGCGCTCGTGGTGTTTGGTGACAGCCTGAGTGACCTGGGCAGCTATGCCCCCGCCACCTCGTTGGCCGGCAACGGCACGGCGCCTTATTTCGGCGGCAAGTTCACCGCCAATCTGGATGGCAACCTGGGCAAGGTCTGGGTCGAGAACCTGGCCACCACGCTGGGCCTGCTGGTCACACCGGCCGAGGTGGGCTTTGCCGGCAGCTCGGTCAAATGCCCCGCCAAACTGGTGAACCCGGCGCTGGCCGGCACCTGCACCGGCTATGGCCAGGGCGGATCGCGGGTGACCGACGTCAATGGCATCGGCCACACCACGGCGGCCGGCGGCCTGGCGGCGCTGACCGTGCCGATGGTCACCCAGGTGGCCAACCACCTGGCGGCCTTTGGCAGCTTCAAGGCCAGTGACCTGGTGCTGGTCTGGGGCGGCAACAACGATGTGTTTGCGCAGTTCGGCGCCTTCAGCGCGGCGGCCAGCGCCATCCAGGCCAGTGCTGCCGCCGGCAAAATCACCGCAGACGAGGCCAACAAGCAGCTCTACAACGCCCAGAGCGCGGCCCAGAACGGGCTGAAGACCGCCGCGCTGGAGCTGGGCGCGCTGATCAAGAGCCAGATCCTGGCCAAGGGCGGCAGTTATGTGGCGGTGTTCAACCTGCCCGATTCGGCCCTCACACCGTTTGGCAGCACGCTGCCGGCCAATGCCAAGCCGGTGCTCAGCACCCTGGTGGACACCTTCAACCTGTGGCTGCGCGAGGCCGTCACCGGCCTGCCGGTGCAGTGGATCGACCAGAACAGCCCCGGCAAGGATGTCTATGCCAACCCGGCCAAATACGGCCTGGTCAACAACAGCGTGCCCACCTGCGATGCGGCCAAGATCTCGGCCATCACCCGCGGCGCGGTGACCGACGGCTCGTCGCTGTTCTGCAACGCCACGCCCGGCGTGGGCTACAACGGCCTGCGCACCGGTGCCGACATCAACACCTGGCAGTTTGCCGATGGCGTGCACCCCACGCCCGGCGGCCACAAGATCATCAGCGACTACGTCACGGCCCAGCTCAAGGCCTTTGGCTGGATCTGAGCCCGGCGCCACCGAGAACATCACCATGCAAAACACCACTCGCTCACTGTCGCTGCTGGTCGCCACCGCCACCCTGGCCGGCGGCGCGCTGGCCCAGGCCAACACCGTCAAGTTTGGCGTCATCAGCTACCAGCCCCATGCCCGGACCACCGGCATCACCGGCCTGGGTGTGCCACCCGGCGCCGACGCCACCATCGGCAGCGCCACCACCGTGCTGTTCACCTACGAGCGCGAGATCGCCCCCAAGCTGGGGATCGAGCTGGTGCTGGGCGTGCCGCCCACCATCAAGGCCCAGGGCAGTGGCACGGTGCCGTTTCTGGGCGAGGTGCTGAGCGCCAAGAATGTCGCCCCGACGCTGCTGGTCAACTACCACTTTGGGGCCGCCGGTGCCCAACTGCGACCCTACCTGGGCGTGGGCGTCAACTACACCCGCTTCACCGGCGCCAGCACGCCCTACGGCTGGCAGGTGAGCCTGTCCGATAGCTGGGGCCTGGCGGCCCAGGCCGGCGTGGACCTGGCGCTGACCCCGCAGTGGGGGGCGTTTGCCAGCGTCGGGGTGGCCCAGGTCAAGAGCGACCTGGTGGCGGTGGGCGCGGCGGTGCTGCGCACCACCATCGACTTCCGGCCGGTCACCTTTGCGGCGGGCGTCTCGTACAAGTTCTGACCCGGGGGCTGGGCCTTGAGGCGGGCCGGCCGATGCGATGATGCGGGCCCGCCAATCCCCGCAAGATCGCCCATGACTGCCTGCTCGACCCTCACCCGCCTGCACTTGCCCACCGGCCAGCGCTCACTTGTGGCGCTGGCCTTGGCGGCCAGCCTGTGGGGGCCGGCCGCCCAGGCCCAGACCAAGCCGGCGGAGGCCGCCACGTCATCCCCCACCTCATCCCCCACGTCATCCGGCGCCAGCGATGCGATGAAGGTCGGCACCACGGTCACCAGCAGCAGCGGCCTGGTCTTCAAGCTGATGAAGGCCGGCGCCGGCCCCAGCCCCAGCGCCACCGACACCGTCAAGGTGCACTACCGCGGCACGCTGGCAGACGGCAAGGAGTTCGACAGCTCCTACAGCCGGGGCTCGCCGGCTGAGTTCCCGCTCAACCGGGTGATCAAGTGCTGGACCGAAGGGGTGCAGAAGCTGCAAGTGGGCGGCGCCGCACGCCTGACCTGCCCACCGGCGATTGCCTACGGCGAGCGCGGTGCGGGCGGCGTGATCCCGCCCAACGCCACGCTGACCTTCGACGTCGAGCTGCTGGGCATCAGCGGGCGCTGATCAGCCGGCGTTGACGGCGGTCGGTACGGCGGCTGGCAAGGTGGCCCCGGCCGGCGCAATCTCAGCCACCAGGCGCTGCGCGGCCACCTGCTCGCCCAGCGCGGCATGCAGGGCCAGCACCTGGCCGGCGCAGGGCGCTGTGTGCACATGCTCCATCTTCATGGCTTCGAGGGTCAGCATCGGCTGGCCGGCGGCCACCGTGTCGCCCACGCCTACCAGCAAGGCCACCACGCGGCCGTTCATGCTGGCGCGCAGCTTGCCGTCGCTGGCCGCATCGGTGGCCCGGGTGGCGGCGGCGCGGCTCAAGTCGGCCACCCGCCAGGCCTGGCCGTCGATCTGCAGATACAGCGCGGCGGCGTCGCGCTGCCAGGCCAGCTTGCCGGCCAGGCCATCGACGACCACGCTGGCCTGGCCAGCCGCGCAATCCAGCACCTGCAGCTGATGGGTCTTGCCGTCGATCCAGGTGCTGAAGGCGCCGGGCGCGGTCTGTGTCAGCGTGCCCTGGCAGAGCCTGCCGGCCAGCTCAAAGCGCTGCAGCATGGGCAGGCGGTGGGTCAGCGCGGCGGCGGCGTTGGCTGGCGTGGCGCTCAAGTGCAGCAGCAGTGCGGCCAAGGCGGCGGCGTGTTGATGGCCGGCGGCGTCCCCGGCCGGGGCCTGCCCAGCCAGCAGTTCAGTCTGGTGGTCGCCGATGAAGGCGGTGGTGGCCGCGCCAGCGCCAAACACCGGGTGGGCCAGGCAGGCTGACAAGAATGCCTGGTTGGTGACCACACCCAGCGCCACCGCATCCTGCAGGCCATGCCGCAGGCGCCGCAGCGCCTCGCCCCGGTGCGCGCCATGGGCCACCAGCTTGGCGATCATCGAATCGTAGTAAGGCGGCACCTCATCGCCGGGCCGCAGCGCATGCTCCACCCGCAGCGCGCCAGCACCCTGCTCGGGCATGGCCCAGGCCAGCATGCGCCCGCTTTGCGGCATGAAGCCTTGGCCCACATCCTCGGCGCACAGCCGCACCTCGATGGCATGGCCCTGGAAGTGGACCTGGTCTTGCGCCAGCGGCAGCGGCTCACCGGCGGCCACCCGCAGCTGCCAATCCACCAGGTCCAGGCCGGTGATGGCCTCGGTCACCGGGTGCTCCACCTGCAGCCGCGTGTTCATCTCCATGAAGAAGAAGCCGCCCTGGGCGTCGAGCAAGAACTCCAGCGTGCCGGCGCCCTCGTAGGCGATGGCCCGCAGCGCCTGGACGGCCACCGCGCCCATGCGGGCCCGCAGGTCGGCGTTGACCGCCGGTGACGGCGCCTCCTCGATCAGCTTCTGGTGGCGGCGCTGCACCGAGCAGTCGCGCTCGCCC